>DASQBW010000754.1:0-11134 GCA_035635015.1 Draconibacterium sp.
GTTTAAGCCATTGGCTTTTACAAAGACCTTTACAATGCTTTCTGCTCTTCTGATTGGTTTGATTATTATTCCGACTCTTGCCAATCTTGTGTTTTCTATTCGTTTCGATAAAAACAAATACCGGAAAGTGCTGAATCTTGCACTTGCCATCGCAGGTGTAGTAATATCTCTGTGGTCGGGGCAGTACATTGCCTTGGCATTAACTGCATTCGGTATCAATGCTTTCTTTTCCGACCATTGGACTGAAAGCAAAAAAGCTTGGGTGAATTACATTAATATAATTATTACCGGAGCGGTAATTATATTTTTTCTGACGAAGGCATGGTTGCCACTGGGAGCACAGAACAGCATATTCGCGAACTTTCTTTTTGTAATTGTTGTTGTTGGCTCAGTTTTAGGAACAATGTCGCTTGTAGTTTTCTTTTACCCACAGATTTTAAATTGGGCGTTGAATAATAAGTGGAAATTTTTAACTGTTCCAATAATTATTGTAACATTTGGTATAACAACATGGCAGGGCTTTGATAAACTCTTTGGTTTTATGCCGGAGTTCGTAAAAGATACTTCAGCATATAACACACTTTCCGAAAAAATGCCTGGTATCGGTAAAGAATTTATGCCATCACTTGATGAAGGATCATTTTTATTAATGCCAACTACGATGCCGCATTCAGGTATCGAAGAAAATTTAGAAGTTATAAGGATTCTGGATAAGAAGGTAAATTCTATTCCTGAAGTAGAAAGCGTTGTTGGAAAATGGGGGCGTGTAAATTCAGCATTAGACCCTGCGCCAACATCCATGTACGAGAATGTTATCAACTATAAACCGGAATACATCCTGAATGAGAAAGGACACCGGATGCGTTTTAAAACGGACAAGGACGAAGCCTATATTTTATCAGACGGATCAACTTATAATCCGAAAGAAGAAGGCTTTCGCTTAATTGATAAAGAAAATCTAATTGAAGATAAGAATGGTGAGTATTTCAGACAGTGGAGGGAAGAAATAAAATCGCCCGATGATATTTGGGATGAAATTATCAAACAATCCACTATTCCCGGATTGACTTCTGCACCAAAATTACAACCAATTTCTACCCGTTTGGTAATGTTACAAACAGGAATGCGCGCCCCAATGGGAATAAAAGTATATGGCCCCGATTTAGAAAGCATTGAAAAAGTTGGTTTTGAAATTGAGAACCATTTAAAACATGTTGAAGGTGTTGAAGCAATGTCTGTTTTTGCCGATCGTGTGGTGGGGAAACCATATTTAGAAATGGAAATTAATCGCGATGCCATAGCACGGTACGGAATTACTATTAAAAGTTTGCAATCAAACATTAGTAGTGCCATTGGAGGTATGCAGCTTTCAACAACTGTGGAAGGACGGGAACGTTTCCCGGTTCGTTTGAGGTATGCTCGTGAGTTTCGTGATAATCCAGAGGATTTGAAGAAAATTTTAATTCCAACAATGAGTGGAGCTCAGATCCCTCTGGGGGAGCTTGTTACATTTCACTATGTTAGAGGTCCTCAACTCATAAAAAGTGAAGATACATTTCTGGTTGGGTATGTTATTTTCGATAAGAAGGATGGTTATGCCGAGGTAGATGTTGTGGAAAATGCTCAGGATTATTTGGCCCAAAAAATAGATGAGGGTGAATTTACAGTCCCTGCCGGAGTAAATTACGTGTTTACCGGAAATTATGAGAATCAAATTAGAGCAACGAAAAGATTAATGGTTGTCATTCCTATTTCGCTGATTATAATATTTCTGATACTTTATTTCCAATTCCGTTCTGTAATGTCAACAACCTTAATTTTTACAGGAATAATTGTTGCTTTGTCTGGTGGATTTATCATGTTATGGTTATACGGTCAACCTTGGTTTATGGACGGAACCTTAGGTGGAATTCACCTGCAGAATCTCTTCCAGATAAAAACGATTAACCTGAGTGTTGCTGTTTGGGTTGGATTTATTGCCCTGTTTGGTGTGGCAACAGATGACGGTGTACTTATCAGTACCTATATAAAACAATTGCAGGAAAAGCACAATCCAAAAAGTATTAAAGAGGTGCGGTCAATTGTTCTAGAGGCAGGTTCAAAAAGGGTACGCCCAGCCATGATGACAACCGCTACAACTATAATCGCATTACTACCCGTGCTTACCTCAACCGGTAAGGGGTCTGATATAATGGTGCCAATGTCTATCCCTTTATTCGGGGGAATGACCATAGAGGTATTAACCATGTTTGTAGTGCCAGTATTGTATAGTATGTGGCAAGAAAAAAGAATAAAAAGGGAGTTGAAAAAACAAAACGCTTAAGTCATGAAGAACATTAGAATAATTATTGGATTATTGTTTGTGCTGACGACTTCACTGGCTTCAGCACAACAGGGAAATTTGGATGAGTACCTAAAAATTGCAGCAGAAAACAATCCAGGATTGAAGGCAAAGTTTAACGATTACATGGCAGCCCTTGAAGTGGCTCCTCAGGTAAAAGCTCTGCCTGATCCGCAGGTATCATTTGCTTATTTTATAAGCCCGGTAGAAACCCGTGTTGGACCTATGCGCTCGAAAATTGCCGCTTCACAATTTTTCCCCTGGTTTGGTACGCTGAAGGCAAAAGAAAGCGCTGCAATTCAGGCCGCAAAAGCAAAATACGAGATGTTTGAAGAGAGCAAATCGATGCTTTTTAATGATGTAAAAGGAGCGTATTTCAACCTCTACTTCAACAAAAAAGCTATTGATATTACACTTGAAAACATTGATATACTGGGAACCTTTCAGAAACTTGCGAACATTAAAGTTGAAGCAGGAATGGTATCTATTGTTGATGAATACCGCATAGAGATGGAAATCAATGAGCTGGAGAATCAACTGGCTTTACTGAAAGACAAGGAAAATGTTCTGGAAGTTATGTTTTTGAATTTATTGAATACAGATGATCCAATAAACATTTCGTTGCCTGATAATCTTTGGAAAGATGATTTTCACTTAACCAAACAGGCAGCTTTGGATTCAGTATCGCAGTTTAATCATCAACTGATGTCAATCGATTTTCAGAAGGCTGCTCTTCAATATAAACGTGAGGTGGCGAGTAAAAGCGGCAATCCAAACTTTAAGGTTGGATTCGATTATACATTTATTGGTAAAGGTGATAAAAACCTGGCAGGTAAAGATGCTTTTGTATTCCCAACTGTAGGGCTTACAATCCCTTTGTATCGCAATAAATACAAAGCGCAGGTTCAGGAGGTAATGTATCTGGAGGCTGCAAAATCTTTTGAAAAAGATAATAAAAATAATCTGTTAGAAATCCTTTTCGAAGGAGGGTGGAAAGATTATCTCGACTCGGATAGAAGAATTGCATTGTATGAAACACAGCTCGATTTAGCACTGAAATCTGTCAAAATCTTAGAAACCGATTACGCTACAGGAAATAAAAATTTCGAAGAGATTTTAAGAATGGAACGTAAAGTATTGAAATTTCATCTTGAAAAAGAGAAAGCCATTGCCGATAAGCAGGCTGCCATTTCATTTTTAAATTACCTAATGGGCAAATAATAAAAATCATGAAAAAATTAATTAGTAATATAAAACAAAATTTGAAGCTTGTTTCAGGAGCTTTACTAGTAGGATTGTTATTTGGTTGGTTGTTTTTCCACACAGGAGGCTCGGATACATCGACCAAGGCAGGGCAAGAATTAACAGGGCATGAGGGACATGATCACGAATCGGAAGATCCAACAACCTGGACATGCTCAATGCACCCGCAAATTAAACAAGATAAACCGGGCGATTGCCCCATTTGCGGAATGGATCTAATTCCGATGACATCGATGGATGCAGGTGGCGATGATGTTGATCCGAACGAAATAATGATGACAGAATCGGCAGCTAAGCTGGCAGCCATTCAAACCATGGTTGTTGGAACCGGAACACCGGAGAAAGAAATTCACCTGCAAGGGAAAATTCAGGAGGACGAAAGGAGAATTTCTGAACTAACAGCCAGATATGGTGGAAGAATTGAAGAACTATTCGTGAATTTCACTGGACAAAATGTAAGTAAAGGTGAAAAACTGGCAACTATTTATTCCCCGGAGCTGGTTACTGCTCAAAAAGAGCTTCTGGAAGCTATTGCATTTAGAGAATCGCGCCCTGCGTTATATAAAGCCGCAAAAGGTAAACTTAAGTTATGGGATTTGACCGATGAACAAATTCAGTCGATTGAAGAAAATGGTGAGCCTAAGCTTTATTTTGATGTGCTTTCTCCAATCTCAGGAACGGTTACCATGCGACATGTTGCTATAGGCGATTATGTAAGCGTGGGTAAACCTCTTTTTAAAGTGGTTGATTTAACGAAAGTTTGGGCATTGTTCGATGCTTACGAAAGTGATCTGCCCTGGATAAAACTTAAAGACGAAGTTGAGTTCACCATTCAGTCTTTGCCTGGTAAAACATTCAAAGGAAAAGTATCTTTTATTGATCCTATTATCGATGCAAAAACAAGAATTGCAAAGGTTAGGGTTGAGCTTAACAATACAAAATTGGAGGTGAAACCTGAAATGTTTACTAATGGCATTGTGAACTCAAAGGTAGCAGCAGGCAGCTCCGAAATTCTTATTCCAAAAACGGCCCTTTTATGGACGGGGAAAAGAGCAATTGTGTATGTAAAAGTACAGGATCGGGAGAATCCATCATTTTTATATCGGGAAATAGTTTTGGGACCTGAAGCAGGTAGTTTTTATGTGGTTGCCGATGGCTTGCAGGAAGGCGAAGAGATTGCAGTAAACGGCGTCTTCAAAATCGATGCAGCGGCACAGTTACAAGGACTGCCAAGTATGATGAATCCTGATGGCGGTGTTGTCTCTACAGGTCATAACCATGGAGATATGGAAATGGGACAGGCCAATAAACCAATTGAAGAATTTGAAGTTGATAAAAAGTTTCAGTCCCAATTAACCGAGGTTTACAATGAGTATTTGTTGATGAAAGACGCATTTATTACTTCTGATGCACATACGGTTATGACAGCTGCTCCGGCAGTAATTGAATCTCTCAAAAACGTTGATATGGGATTATTAAAAGGAGATGCGCATATGGCCTGGATGGAGCAATTGGAAGTACTTAATAATTCATCAAAGTCCATTAGCCAGTTAATGGATATAGAGAAACAAAGAACTGAGTTTGCGAAATTCAATCTTGCTTTTTACAAAAGCCTTAAAGCTTTCGGATTAAATGATGTAACTACTTATTACCAATACTGCCCAATGGCAGAAAAGGACAAAGGAGCCTACTGGTTTAGTGATACTGAAGAAATAAGAAATCCTTATTTCGGTAATGATATGTTGGGATGCGGAGAGAATAGGGAAACAATGAGGTAGTTGATTTGAATTAGGGAATGGGAGGTCTTCCTCCCGCCCTTTTTCACTGACTTCTTATCGCCCTTTTTCTAACCACCTGTTTTTTACAAAAAAAGTTTGTATCATGAGAACAAAGATTATTTTTCTATACAGGTATTTACGAAACCAGGAAATATTGCTTCTTGCCATTATAGGGCTACTTTTTGGATATTTCATTCTTCATCCAATCAGCATGGTTATATACTGGTACGAAATGACCAGTTCTGTATTCAACTTCTCTTCTTTTGGCGAAGTACTCTCCGAGAGTTTCTCACACTCATTCAGTTTACATATGATGCCAATGTCTGTGGCATATTCGATTTTGGGTGTTTTGGTTGGGGTAACTTTCGGACTATATTACAAAACACATAAAAACAACGAAAATATTCTAAGAGCAAAAGGACAGTTATTAAACCAAAATATAAATACACTAATAACCAATGGAGAAACAGAATTCGTAGAATTCAAATCTTCATTACGATATGATTACAGACAAGTAAAAACAGACAAAAACCTGGAACATATAATTTTAAAATCTATTGCCGGTTTTCTAAACGGTAAAGGAGGTACGTTGATTATTGGTGTTGATGATTATGGTGAAATACTTGGTCTTGAGAATGATTTTTGGACACTGAAGAAGAAAAATAGGGACGGATTTCAACAACGTATTATAATGCTTGTCTCCAATGAGTTCGGAAAAGACATCTGCCCACGGCTTCATATTGAATTTCATATAATTGAACGCCTCGAAATCTGTTCCATATTAATCGAACCATCCTCTCGTCCGGTCTATTTTAATCAGGGAAACAGAACAATATTTTATTTGCGGACCGGCAATGTAACCAATCAGCTTACTACTAGTGAAACGGTTAAATACTTACAGTCGAAAAGTTAAACTTAAAAAGAGAATTCATGAAATCATTTATGCTTTTAATCAGCTTTGCCTTTTTGATTTCCTTTCAGAGTTATTCTCAATTGAAGTTGGAAGGGACAATCAAATCAAGGTATAAAACAGTGCAGTTGGAAAACGGCGAACTAAAATATTATTTTTTTAACGCTAAAACTGAAGAACTCACTATTTACAATCTTGATGATTCAGTGTGGAAGACTATTAAACTGCCACTTGAAAAGGGCCATTTCTTTGAAGAAATACTTTTTCTGTCGCAGAAAACTATTAATCCAGACCAAAGAATCGAAATTATCTTTTCATGTTCTGAATATTTCTACAACACCATTGAAGAAGATCCTGATTTAAGTTTTGATAGAATCAAGTATAGTCTGAATATTATCGACGAGACAGGAAAGAAGCTATTGACAGTTCCTAACAGCCATAACTTAAAAATTACCTCCGCTAACGGACAAAAAAAATTGCTGGTATACCAAACTGTTGGAAAAAGTTTTCGGGGTGATGATAACATACTGGTTTATGCTTTGCCAGGTAAAAATTAAGTTTTGGAAGATTATTTGAATTTCAAAAGTATCAAAAATGAAAATTCAAAATATAGAAGCAGCAGAGAAATATGTTTTTCGGAGAAGCCTTACTGCGAAAGAACGGATTGAATGGGAGTCTATGCTTGAGGATTTGATAGGTACGGGAAAAAATTGTCGTTGTTTGGAAAATGATAAAATGTACCTTGACTATTATCCTCCAGAACTTTACCACCAGTTTACAAGCAATTGGTTAAACGGGATTGGAATCCCTTTAAAAATTCACTCATATTATTTTTTGTTAATACCAGTAGCGGTTTAGACTGAATTAATACAGGGCGAATTAAATAATGTCGGTGGTTGTATTGGTACGAAATAAAAAGCTCGAAAAGGAAAATGAAGAAAGTTTTGGGGACAAAAGATTGGATTGTTGTGGATTAAACGATTGAAAATTAAAATGATGTAATTCTTTTTGAAAATACTGTAACATATGGATAACAGTTGATTTGTAAATTGAATAGGAAAAGAAAAAATGTTACAGAATGAATTGCTGTTTTATATGGAATTAAAAAAAGAAAGGAGTGAATCATGTTTTTAAAAATTTTAGTAGTTACGGTCTTTCTGGTTGCATTTGTAATGCTTGCACTTGGCATTAAGTTGTTATTCAATAAGAACGCACAATTCCCCAAACATTCCTGCTCTCTTGAAAATGACAACTTGTTGGGAAAAGATGAAGCATGTGAAAAATGTGACTTAGAAGATTTAGTGGAATATCCTGAAAAATAAAAAAAGGTAAAAATTTAAAATCTAATAAAATGAAATTAATTAAAGCTTATGTAAGATTCAGAATGGCCGAAAGTGTTTATAAAGCCTTGGCTCAAGCCGGTTATTGCTGTATGACTTTTGTTCAATGTGAGGGTACTGGCCAGTATTCAGATCACGAAAAGCAACATATTAGCGATAAATACCCCTTTACAGATGCTTATCGTGTAATAAAACTTGAAATTCTGGTGGCAGAAGAACATGTTAATTCAGTTGTGGAAATTATTCGTGAAAGCGGCCGTACAGGTTACCGGGGCGATGGAATGATTGTGGTATCACCAGTGAATGAAGTTTACAAAGTAAGAACCGACGAAAAGGGACTTTTAGCCATTTAACTGGAAAAATGAATAAAGGGTGTCGAGATAAGAATTGCATGGAACAGGGCTGGATATGTGTGCCTGAAACCAAATTCCCACGAATAGTTGTCGTGGGAGGAGGATTTGCTGGCCTTAATTTTATCAAAAAGCTGAAAAACAAATCATTCCAGGTAGTGCTGATTGATAAAAATAATTTTCATCAATTCATGCCTCTTCTTTATCAGGTCGCGTCCAGTGGATTGGAACCCGATAATATTGTCTTTCCTTATCGAAAACTTTTCTGGAATTACCAGAATGTTGTTTTCCGAATGGCAGAAGCAGTCCGGGTAGATGCGGGTAACAGCTTGTTGCATACCACCATCGGGACAATTTATTACGATTACCTTGTAATAGCCAGTGGTAGTGAAACAAATTATTTTGGTAATAAATATTTTGAACGGTATGGGCTTGGATTAAAAACTGTAACTGATGCCCTGGATATAAGGAGTCGTTTATTACAGAATCTCGAAAAGGCCTCAATTACATGTGTTCAGTCCGAAAAACAGAAATTGAGCACTGTGGTCATAGTTGGGGGTGGAGCATCAGGAGTTGAAGTAGCTGGTGCTCTAGCTGAGTTCAAAAAATATGTACTTCCGAAGGATTATCCTGAGTTAAAAAATGCCGAAATGAAAATTATTTTGGTGGAAGCAGGAAACAGACTTTTACCGGCATTATCAGATAAACTCTCGTCAAAGACACTGGATTATCTTGAGGGTATGAATGTGATGATATTATTGGATACCATGGTGAATTCATATGATGGTTCGGTCGTAGGCTTTGATAAGAGTGCTAAAATTGAGACAAAAAACTTCATATGGACTGCAGGGATTAAAGGTAACTCATTGCAAGGTTTGCCCAACGAATCAAGGAATAGTCAGAATCGACTCCTGGTGGATAAATTTAACCGGATAAAACCACTCGACAACATTTTTGCCATTGGCGATAACGCGATGATGATTACAAATGACAACCCAAACGGGCATCCGCTGGTAGCACAACCGGCCATTCAACAGGGAAAATTATTAGCTAAAAACCTGCTGCGGATGGTAAGTGGAAGGCCAATGAAGCCATTTCAATATAATAACAAAGGAGCGATGGCTACTATCGGCCGGAAAAAGGCAGTAGCGGAAATCGGAAACTACTCATTCGGTGGGATTGTTGCTTGGCTTATTTGGTCGTTCGTTCACCTGGCATCACTAATTGGGTTTCGTAATAAAATTCTTGTAGCGATAAACTGGGCCTGGAGATACTTCACTTATGATAACGGTGACAGGGTTATTATTAGAAGGTTTGAAGATGTTCAACACGAATTTAGATTGATAAAGGATGAGAATTAATATAAAAAATATGGTTTGCCAAAGATGCATCATGGTGGTTTCTCAAATTTTTACGGAAGCCGGAGTCGAGATAAAAAATGTTCAAGTGGGAACAGTAACTACAAAGGATGATGTTGAATCTAAAAAACTTGAGCAAATAAAAATGAAATTAGAACAGCTTGGTTTTGAAATTATTCATGACTCGAAACGACGTGTAATTGAACAAATAAAAGCGATATCAATTGAATATGTTTACCAGCATAGAGGTAGTCACGAAGTGAACTTCTCAGATTACCTGATTGGAAAACTCCACCTTGATTATCCATATTTAAGTACGATTTTTTCATCAGTTGAAGGCATTACCATTGAAAAATATCTTATCAGTTTGAAAATTGAAAGAGTGAAAGAACTACTTGTTTATGATGAAAAATCGTTAAGCGAAATTGCGTGGGAGTTAGGCTATAGTAGTGTAGCACATCTCTCCGGGCAATTCAAGAAAGTTACGGGATTTACAACGACCTATTTTAAAAGTATTAAAGAACATAAACGTCAGTCATTAAATGATATATAAACCTTAAAATCATATAAATCAATCTGAAAAAGGTGTAACACATTTAATAGAATGACACATTAACTTTGATTTATAGAAATATTAAAAGAGGGTACTATGAAAACATTAAGAGATTTTTTTAAAGGTCAAGGTAAAAATGGAAACAATAAAAAGTTGACATTGATTAGGGCCAACATGAATGAGCATAATACTTGGTATCAATGCCCGATGAAGTGTGAAGAGGACAAACTGTACGATGCTCCCGGGAATTGTCCTGTGTGCAATATGAAACTCGTTCCCGTTGATTCAAAAAAGCTTAAATACCGGTCTGATGGGACTGAAAATCACAGCAAAGTGAATCAGGGACACAGGCATCACGGATGCTGTTAGAATTTATTTTAGTAATAATCATTTAAAATTGAAATCATGAAAACGATAGTCATTCTTATTACAACACTGGCTTTGTTCACAATGAATGGATACAGCCAGAAAACAGATGTAAACAATTTACTGGAAAACAAAGAAACAAGGACTGCTATTTTTAATTCCATAACAGGCAGTCACGAGTTAATGGCCGATTTTATGGCGGTAGCAAAAACGAACGAACATGCCATGATGATGATGAAAGAAGGAAATACGATGATGGGACAATCACATCAAATGGGTATGGAAAACAAAGGATTGCAAATGCATGGTGACCATAAAATGATGGGGGCCGAAAGCGGAATGATGATGAATAATCCGGAGCAGATGCAAATGATGATGGAGCACATGATGAAAATGTGTGATCAAGATTCAGTACTTAGGAGTAAAATGTGCAGCATGATGGCTGAACATCCTAAAATGATGGAAACAATGAAGGATCAAACCGAACAGAAGGGTTCTGCATCAGGACGTCATCAACACAAATAAAATTGAATCACTTTTAGAAAGAGGAACATAGAAAACAAATAAATTGAGTAAGATGAAAACAAATAATTTAAAAATAATAGAATCGGGAAAGGTGCTTTCCACGAATGAGCAACAAGAGATAAAAACCAGGCTAAGGCCATTATTGAAATTAGACGGGGTGATTAGTTTGTGTCTTGATAGTGAATATTTATTTATTGAATACAAGGCGCAAAATATCAGCTTTAAAAACTTGGAGCGGCTAATCTTAGAAACAAGATTTCCTGCTAAGCAGGTAAGTAAATTGGCCTCTTAAAAGGGCTAGAGCTTTTTGTCAGAAAATCTAGATAAGTAGACTACTAGATATTTCCAAG
>DASQBW010000755.1:0-1939 GCA_035635015.1 Draconibacterium sp.
ATTTTATATACTGTGTAGTATCAATGCTATCTGTATAGTAAACTTTTTTATCAAATAAATCCAAATTTAAATAAGAATCCTCTTTATAAAAGACGTGTAATGGTATTATTCCTGAAATTGTATCTTCATAAAACCAACTTCGTATATCATTAACCCAAATATGGGATGTCTTAAAAGTATCATTAGCTAGTAACATACTCAATTCAGAAGAACTTATTTTAGTCCGAACCACGCCCATTGGGTATTTTAAATTTAACATCACCTTCGAAAGAAACTGAATGTTCAATTCTTTGTGGTTATTAACAAATGAGCTATCGAGCAATACATTACTTGCGCCATTATCAATTAGTATTTTTGCCGGAACTGAATCTTCAAAGTTGATAGTTACCATTAATCTGCCATTTTGAACTTCAAGTGGCATAAAGGATCTATTTCTGTTAGTATCTTGCGATACAACGATATCTGGCTTACATGAAAATGATAGTTGATTAAAAACTAACAGCCAAAAAACAATTGAAATCTTCATTTTAAATTTATTACGCCGAAGCTATTTGAATTAACTTAAATACAAGAATAATTAATACAATTACAACTAATCCATTTTGAATGGTTAATCACAAGTAAATCTGCTGCGAGATATACACAAACGAAATAACACAATATTTCTTTATTTTCCCTATTTTTGTTACAGAAATAGTTCAATTAAAAATTAAGAGAGACTTTACCGAGAACAAAAATTTAAGACCACCATAAGAAACTGATTTTAAACGCATAAGAAAAGGCAAAATCGTCTTGTTCTGGGCACTCACTATTCGTCAAAATCCCCCTACTCTCAATATTCTGAATGAATTAACTAATTTTTGCAACAATAGTAAAACAATTAGATATAATGGTGCTCAAATTAAATGAGACTTTTTCGAGAACAATCTTTTACTCAGTCAATAATCTACAATATTGCTTTTAATTTTTTCATATCTGTTGAGATTTTTTCATCAACGATTTTAGCGTAAACCTGAGTTGTTTTTATTGAAGTATGGCCTAACATCTTCGATACAGTTTCAATCGGAATTCCATTATTTAGAGTAACTGAAGTTGCAAATGAATGTCTGGCCACATGCATTGTTAGATTCTTGTTGATGTGGCAAATGTCAGCCAACTCTTTTAAATAACTATTCATGCGTTGGTTCGTTAAAACAGGCAGCAGTAATCCCTTGTTCTCACATACAGGATAACCCTTGTATTGTTCAAGAATTTTCCTTGGAACGTCCAGCAAGGGAATTCTACATCTGGTAGATGTTTTTGTCCTATCGATAATAATCCAGTCATCACCATCTACCCCTTTCTGTATATGGTTTGCATCTAACTTGGCAATATCAACGTAAGATAATCCGGTATAACATGCGAACAAAAAGATATCACGAACGATGCTTAATCTTTTAATTTTAATGTCCTTTGCTTTTATAATTTCTAATTCTTTAAGAGTTAAAAATTCTCTTTTTGCATCTTGCTTTTTTACTTTGAATTTAATGTAGGGATTCTTGACAATATAATCGAAAGAAACGGCAATGTTGAGAATCTTTTTTAAATGCTTATGATAACCCCAAACTGTATTCAAATTGTTTTTATAGTGTTCTTTTAGGTATTTATCAAAATCTGCAATAAAAGCGTAATCAATATCCAGAATGTTAACATCCAATTTTCGATATTTCTTCTTAACAAACTCTTGTAATCTGTTTTTTGAAGTTTTGTAATGTTTTAATGTTCCTGCAGAGAATCCATTCCCAAGTTGAGCTGAGATCGAATCTATATAGTAATCGAAAATCTCAAAGAGAGAATGCGTATCCGAGATTCCAGTTAATTCAGATTTTAAAAGATTAATTTCGAAGTTTTCGCTAGATGCTTCCAACTTATAATATGCATCTAGAATATTACCGTATAT
>DASQBW010000756.1:0-1900 GCA_035635015.1 Draconibacterium sp.
TGCAATGGCACGTCCCATCATTGGGCCACCACTGATAATTTTTCCTGTGTTTTCAGGAAGACCGCCGGCAGCTTCAATCAATTCTGATGTTGCAGTACCAACGCGTACCATAAAGTTCGATGGTTTTTCAACGCCTTTTCCGGTTACGGTAACTACGCGCTCAACCAGCGGTTTATTTTTCTGAATGGCTTCGTAAACAGCAAATGCAGTACCAATGTTGCCAACTACAGCACCAACGGCAATTGGTAAAGCGCCCGAAGGAACTTCTTTTCCTGTAACTGCATTGATCAATTGTTTTTCACCTCCTTGCGGGTACTGAACTTTAAGTGGCTGAACGCTCACTCCTTTATAAGCGGAGCATTTTTCATTCAGCAATTTAATCGCATCGGGCTTGTTGTTTTCAATTCCGATAACAGCTTTGTCAACACCCATTGCTTTCATTAGCAACTGGATACCCACCATAATTTCGTCGGCTTTTTCCAACATTAAACGGTGGTCCGAAGTCAGGTAAGGTTCGCACTCCACGCCGTTAATCAACAGCACTTCGGCTTTCATTCCTTTTGGCGGCACCAGTTTTACGTGGGTAGGGAAGGTTGCACCACCCAAACCTACGATTCCGGCTTCCTGAATCTTTTTAACGATATCAGGTCCTTCAACAGAAATTTCCTTAACCAAATCTTCCGAGCGGTCGATGCCTTCCACCCACTCATCACCATCCACATCGATAAAAATACCTTGTTTCGGGTAGCCTGAGCTATCGGCCGAGAAGTCAACCTTTTTCACTTTCCCTGAAACAGAGGAGTGAATATTGGTAGATACAAAACTGCTGCTTTGCGCAATTACCTGTCCTGCTTTTACCTCGTCGCCTTTTTTAACTACCGGAGTAGCCGGCGCACCAATGTGCTGAGCTACCGGGATAAACACTGTTTTTGGTAATGGCAGTACCTCAATCTTTTTATCTCTCGATAACTTATTTTCGGGAGGATGTACTCCGCCTATTTTGAACGTTTTTAACATCCTGATTTATTTTGCTGGTTCACACTCTTTTTTCTCTGCTGGCTTTACTTTCCGAGGAGGAAAGTTCTCTTCGATGATAGCGTTGGTTGGGCAAACGGCCACACATTTGCGGCACAGTTTACACTTGTCAGAATCAATGAATGCCAGGTTGTTTTCCATTGTAATGGCATCAAATGGACATTCTTTGAAACACTTGCTACAACCGATACACGCTACGCTACAGGCTTTGCGGGCTACACCACCTTTATCCTGGTTACGGCATGATACCACCACTTTGCGGTTTTTAGGCATCTTTTTGCGCAACTCGATCAGGCTTTTCGGACAAGCATCAACACAGGCTCCGCAGGCCACACATTTATCGTCGATGATTCGCGGAACACCAAGGTCTGAACGCAGCTCGATAGCATCGAAGTCGCAGGCATCGAAACAATCGCCGTAACCCAAACAGCCGAACTGGCAATCGCTTTCGCCACTGTAAACCGATGATGCGATGGCGCAGGTTGTTGCCCCGTTAAAACTACTGGTTTTAGGCCGGTTGTCGCAGGTTCCGTTACAACGAATGTAAGCAACACGTGGATCTTTCTTAACGGCCTCAAGACCAAGAATAGATGCCACGTTGTTCATGGTTTCGTTTCCACCAACCGGACAGTTTAAATCGCCCAACTCGCTGGCTTTTACACAGGCTTCGGCAAAAGCTCGACAGCCTGCAAAACCACAACCTCCGCAGTTAGCTCCCGGCAATGCTTCGTCAACATCGTCGATGCGCGGATCTTCAACAACTTTGAATTTCTGTGCCACAAAATAAAGAATTACCGCTGCTGCGGCGCCAATTACGGCTAATGTGACAATTGTATATACAACCGTGATACTCATGTTTTAATTG
>DASQBW010000757.1:0-1546 GCA_035635015.1 Draconibacterium sp.
AGTGAAAAGCCACCGGGTTATATCCTTTGTTAATAAAAGAAGTTGCATTAGGAATCATTCGAACAACTTTTGACGTTCCAAGTGCACCGGAAATCTTTTCGATGGTAACTTTTGGGGCAAGTGAGAGCATAGTCGTATCTTCTGTAACAACATCTTTTATGGCGGCCAGTGTTTCTGCCATTACCGGCGGATGAACCGCCAATACAACAAGGTCTTGTTTGGCCGCAACTTGTGCCGATTCGGCAACTTCAATCTCCGGAAATAAATCTTTAAGTGCACTCAGCGTTTCGCTGTTTGGTTCGAATACTTTTACGTTTTCAAAAGCAACTCCTTTGTTTTGAAACGCCTGCAAAAAGATCTTTGTGATCCTCCCGCCACCAATAAATCCAATGGTTTTTGTCTTCATTTCTATGGTTTTTATCGTTAGTTGAAAAATTGTTACATTACATAGTTAAAAATGAATCCTACTACTACAATGCCTACAGCAACAATGCCTACAAATGCAGCTATTAATTGCCATTTTAATACCTTTTTCAGAATGATGATTTCGGGAAGCGACAAAGCAATAACCGACATCATAAATGCCAGTGCAGTGCCCAGCGACACTCCTTTTTCGATGAGTACACTAACAATTGGAATAATTCCGGCGGCATTGGAATACATGGGAACGCCCATTAAAATGGCCAGTGGTACACCATACCAGTTTTCTTTACCAAGCAGCGAGCTTAAAAAATCTTCAGGCACATAACCGTGTGCTCCCGCACCAACAGCAATACCAATTATAATGTATATCCAGATTTTGCCAACAATTTCGCGAACCGAATCGAATCCTTTTTGAATACGATCATTAAACGATAGTTTTTCTTCTTCCACAGCCTCAGCATTTGCCTTTACGCTATACACCCACTCGGCAACATATTTTTCCATTTTTAATTTCCCAATCAGCCAGCCCGATAGAATGGCAATCGTTAAACCGGTGGTCACATAAATAAGTGCCACTTTCCAGCCGAACAAACCAACAAGCAAAACAAGCGCGACCTCGTTTACCATAGGTGCTGCAATTAAAAACGAAAAGGTAACTCCAATGGGAATACCGGCTTCAACAAATCCAAGAAATAAAGGAATTGCCGAACACGAGCAAAAAGGCGTAACAATTCCTAACAACGCCGCCATTATATTTCCTGTAAACAGCGATTTCCCCTGCAGTAATTTTCGGGTCTTTTCCGTGGAAAAATAGCTACGAATAATGCCAACTCCGAAAATAATCAGCACCAATAGCAGCATTACTTTTGGCACTTCAAAAATAAAAAATCGGAGTGTTTCGGTTAAATGTTTTCCTGCCGTCATACCAGTCACATCATCGATTATTAAATCGGAAATGTTCTGCAGGTTCATGTACAGTAATAACCAAACGGGTAACATGAAAATAGGCAACAACCAACCGTTTGTCTTTCTGTTTAAATAAACTACTTTCTCCATCATCTCTTTTCCATTCGTATTTTTACGAACTATTTCTTTAAATTTTTTTTATATCAGTTTAAAATAA
>DASQBW010000758.1:0-12153 GCA_035635015.1 Draconibacterium sp.
TGATTACGCAGGTGGGAATGAAAAAAGCGGTTAAAGCGGTGCTAAGCGAAGACAATCCGCTGATGCAGATTACCATTGACAAGATGAGCAATTAAAGAATGTTTTTCTCGCAGATTACGCGGATTTAGCAGGAATTTAAGATCTGTGTTATCTGCGCCATCTGCGAGAAACTTTTAAGAAAACAGAAATGGCAGACTTCATAAAAATAAATCCAACCGACAATGTGATCATCGCCTTAAAAGATTTTACGGCAGGTGAATCGATTGTAGTTGATGAGCAGAAGTTGACAATTAAAAATGATGTTCCGAAAGGGCACAAAATTGCACTTGTTGCAATTGCCGAAAGCGAGGATATTGTTAAATATGGTGCACCTATTGGCCATGCTACACAAGCCATCGAAGCCGGAGAACACATACATGTTCAGAATCTGAAAACAAATCTTTCGGGCACCATCAATTATTCCTTCGAGCAGAAATTGAACGAACTGTCGATTGCAGAACGTGAGCTCACATTTCAGGGCTACAAACGTAGCAATGGAAAGGTTGGAATCCGTAATGAGCTTTGGATTGTACCAACAGTTGGTTGTGTAAACGGACAGGCGCAGCAAATTATCGACCTGTTTAAACAGGAAGTAAATCCGACCGATATTGATGGGGTAGAAGTTTTTAAACACGGCTACGGTTGCTCGCAACTTGGCGACGACCATGTGAACACGCAAAAAGCACTGGCTGATGTGATCAATCACCCAAATGCCGGTGGTGTTTTTGTGCTCGGTTTGGGCTGCGAAAACAACCAGATCGATCACCTGAAAAAGTTTATCGGCGATTTTGATGAAAGCCGTGTGCGCTTTTTAGCATCGCAGGATGTAGAAAATGAGGTTGAAACCGGACTGGAGATATTGAAAGAGATCTACGAGGTGATGCGCACTGATAAACGCGAGGCTGTTCCTTTGTCGGAGCTGAATATTGGTTTAAAATGTGGTGGCTCGGATGGTTTTTCAGGAATTACAGCCAACCCGCTGGTTGGTGCTTTTTCCGATTTTCTGGTGGCGCAGGGTGGAACAACTATTCTTACCGAAGTGCCTGAAATGTTTGGAGCCGAAACACTGTTGATGGAACGCGCTCAGGACAAAGTTGTGTTTGATAAAACGGTAAGTCTCATCAACGATTTTAAAGATTATTACCTGCAGCATAATTTGCCGGTTTACGAAAATCCGTCGCCGGGAAACAAAGAAGGTGGTATTTCAACTCTCGAAGATAAATCGCTGGGATGTACCCAAAAGGGTGGTACCGCAACAGTGGTCGACGTATTGAAATATGCTGAGCCCTTAAAAACAAAAGGCTTGAATTTATTGTCGGCACCCGGAAATGATTTAGTAGCATCATCGGCACTCGGATTTAGCGGTTGCCAGATGGTATTGTTTACCACAGGACGCGGAACACCGTTTGGCAGTTTTGTGCCCACCATGAAAATTTCTACCAATTCTGATCTGTTCAACAAAAAGAAAAACTGGATAGATTTTAACGCCGGCACTTTGCTCGAAGGCAAAAACATGGACGAGCTGCTGGAAGACTTTGTTCAGTTTATAATTGAAATTGCCAGTGGTAAAAAGTTAAACCACGAAAAAACCGGATTTAAAGAAATTGCCATTTTTAAAACCGGCGTAACGCTATAACTGTCATAATTGAGATGTATTTCTTGCGTCCCTACAACCTGTGGTTGCAGGGATTTTTTTTGACTAAGAAAGATTGTTGAATTCCATGATCGATAAATTGTAAGTGGCAATTTACTACAGAAGACTAACACGGGATACTTGTAATTCAAATCCTGGCATTAAAGTGAAATAGAAATTTATGTGTTAAAAAATATTCAACCTGTTGTCAAATATGTTAGCTAAGAATTCTCATTTCGTTTATAAATTTATCTTTGTCTATTGCAGAAATTTTTTTATTGACCTAACTGGAAATCAAAGAAAGATCAATTTTCAATTTAATACTAAACTGTAGCCAGGAGCTACATTAAAAATTATCATCTTATGAGTAATATATTCTTAATTGTGCCCATAGCCTCTTTATTGGCTTTGGTGTTTGCCTGGATTTTCTTCAAATCGATGATGAAGAATTCAGAAGGTACTGACAGGATGAAAGAAATTGCACAATACGTTCGCGAAGGTGCAATGGCTTATCTTAAACGACAGTACAAAGTGGTAGGAATTGTATTTGTTATACTCTTTATACTGCTTACGATCATGGCTTATTTTGGAGTACAGAATCCATTTGTACCAATCGCGTTTTTAACGGGTGGTTTCTTTTCCGGGCTCTGTGGATTTCTGGGCATGAAAACTGCAACATTTGCATCTGCACGTACTGCCCACGGAGCATCAAAGTCATTAAATAAAGGTTTGCAGGTTGCTTTTCGTAGTGGCGCTGTTATGGGCTTAATCGTTGTTGGATTTGCTTTGTTAGATATTGCAGCCTGGTATTTTTTTCTAAGTGAAGTTGTATTTACACCGGAGCATATGGCTAATGGTGCTGAATTCTTAGGGCTTCATTTTGTTCACGGAAGTACAGATTATGTTACTAATGGTGTAATCAACGATGCAGGTCAAAGAGTAAAATTAATCGAGATAACAGTAACTATGTTAACCTTTGGCATGGGGGCTTCTACCCAAGCATTATTTGCTCGAGTGGGTGGTGGTATTTATACTAAAGCTGCCGATGTAGGTGCCGACCTTGTAGGTAAAGTGGAAGCCGGAATTCCGGAAGACGATCCGCGTAATCCTGCAACTATTGCTGATAACGTAGGTGATAATGTTGGTGATGTGGCCGGTATGGGGGCCGACCTTTACGAATCATACGCAGGTTCTATTTTAGCAACTGCTGCGCTTGGAGCTGCTCTTCCTGTAATTGTTCTTTCTGATACTGGTATCGATCCTGTTAAAGCTGTTACAGCGCCTATGATTGTTGCTGCTATTGGAATTATTCTCTCCATTGTGGGAATCTTTATGGTTCGTACCAAAGAATCCGCCACACAGAAAAATTTATTAAATGCTCTATTGATTGGTACCGGCGGAAGTTCAGTATTGATCCTAATCGCGATGGCCGGAATGGCTTACCTTGGTTGGGTAACCTGGGGTGTTTTCTGGGCTGTAATTATTGGATTGGCTGCCGGAGTTATTATCGGACAGGCAACAGAATATTTTACTTCTGATGAGTACAAACCAACAAAAGGAATTGCGGAACAGGCACAACAAGGGCCAGCAACTACGATTATTGATGGTTTGGCTGTTGGTATGTACTCAACCTGGATACCAGTTGTAACCATTGTGCTTGGTATTATGGGATCATTCTGGGCAGCAGGTGGAGCAAGCCACTTTGCTATGGGGGTTTACGGAATTGGTTTTGCTGCTGTTGGTATGTTGTCTACACTGGGTATTACATTGGCTACTGATGCTTTCGGACCTATTGCTGATAATGCAGGTGGTAATGCTGAAATGGCTGAGCTTCCACCAGAAGTGCGTGAAAGAACAGATGCATTGGATATGTTGGGAAATACAACAGCTGCAACCGGTAAAGGATTTGCAATTGGTTCTGCCGCATTAACTGCAATGGCGCTTATCTCTGCTTATATGGAAGAAATTAGATTGTGGTTTGGCAAAATAGCTAAGGCCGGCGAAGGCTTTGTTACCAAAGGATCATATATATTTTACAATGATGTTGCTCCAGCCGCACAGGATGGAATGCAAGCAATAAAGATTTCAACTGCTTCTGTAAAAGATTTTACAGCTGCTTACGATGTTACGCTTTTTAACCCATTGTTTTTAGGAGGTCTTTTCTTAGGTTCAATGATGGCGTTTTTGTTTAGTGCAATGACAATGAAAGCTGTTGGTCGTGCAGCGGGCGCAATGGTTGACGAAGTTCGTCGCCAGTTCCGTGAAATAAAAGGAATTCTTGAAGGGAAAGCTACTCCAGAATATGCCAAATGTGTTGAGATTTCAACTAAAGGAGCACAGAAAGAAATGTTGGTGCCTTCATTAGTAGCCATAATTGTTCCGGTTATTGTTGGAGCAACAATGGGTGTTGCCGGTGTAATTGGCTTGTTGGCCGGTGGATTGACAGCAGGTTTTACATTAGCTGTGTTTATGAACAATGCAGGTGGTGCCTGGGATAACGCTAAAAAATTCATCGAAAAAGGAAATTACGGTGGAAAAGGCAGCGAGGCACACCACGCTGGTGTTGTTGGCGATACTGTTGGCGATCCTTTTAAAGATACTTCAGGTCCATCGTTGAATATCTTGATTAAACTGATGACTATGGTTTCGGTTGTAATGGCCGGTTTAACTGTAACATTAAGTTTGCTGTAAACGATTTTATAAATTAATATTTAAAACCATCTGTCGTAAGGCAGGTGGTTTTTTTGTGTGCTGCGAAAATGTAGTTCTTACTTTCTCAACATCTCAAGTCTCACTTTCTCACGGTCTCACAAACTCATTTCTCTATCGCACATAAACAAAATTTAACTTCAGTAATGAACAAATTATTTGTAAATTCAGTTACACTTAGAAAACGTAAATTCTAATCATTAAAAATACTACCATGGCAAATCTTACAACGACTTATATGGGTGTAGAGTTAAAAAATCCACTCATACTTGGAGCAAGCAACTTAGTATCGAAACCCGATGTAATTAAACAAATTGAAGAAGCCGGAATTGGGGCGATTGTATATCGTTCGCTTTTCGAGGAGCAAATTCAGCTTGAAAGTCTTCAGATGGATGAGCTGCTTAGTGAATACGAAAACAGAAACGCAGAAATGACCGATCTTTTTCCGGGCCTTGAGCACGCAGGGCCAAAGGAGCATTTATATAATGTTGAGAAGCTGGTAAAAAATGTTAATGTTCCTGTGTTTGCAAGCCTGAATGCCATTTACGAACCAACATGGGTTGAATATGCACAGGAGCTGGAGAAAACAGGTGTGGCAGGTTTGGAAATAAACCTTTACGCGGTACCGGGTTATTTCGAGGTTACAGGCGAGTCGATTGAAGATAAGCAGGTGCAAATTGTAAAAGCCATTAAACAAGTGGTAAAAATTCCTGTAAGTGTAAAAATGAGTTTGTTTTACACCAATCCATTGAACTTTATTAAAAAGGTGGATGAAGCCGGTGCCGATGGTTATGTACTGTTTAACCGCTTTTTTCAACCTGAAATCGATATTGAAAAAGAAGAATATTTTTACCCCTGGGAGTTAAGTAATCCGAAAGATCACATGATAAGTTTGAGATATGCGGGTTTGTTACATGGCAATGTTGAAGGTAGTGTTTGTGTGAGTCGTGGCATTTACGATGCCAACGATGTAATTAAAATGATTCTTGCAGGAGCCGATGTAATTCAAATGGTTAGTACAATCTACAGGAACTCTCCTTCAGTAGTGTCAGACATTTTAATGGACATGAATAAGTGGATGGATGACAAAGGCTATAAAACACTTGATGATTTCAGGGGAAAACTGTCGCGTAAAAACATGAAAGACCCGTTTGCATACCAGCGGGCACAATATGTTGATATACTTACGAAATCTGAAGAAATTTTCAAAAAATATCCGATGGTCTGATTCAATACATTTTTCAGATATCAAAAAAACAGGAGCCGTTTTGGTCCCTGTTTTTTTATGGTTACTAAAACAATTGGAGAGGCATTAGAGAATGATCCTTGGATAATTGATGATGAGGTTTGGAAGTTGGTTTCATTATCACGTTTTGTTGATGTGTTGCAAGATTAAGTTTAGATTCATACTTCGTCAACAGAGGGAAGCATTGAAGAATGAGCATGCTCTTTTCTTGAAGCATATCGAAGGATAATAAATGATATAATGCTGAACTTTAAAAACGGATTTCTGTTAAATTTGAATATGAAAATCAGAACATATGCTAATCGTAATATCGCCGGCCAAGTCGCTGGATTTTAAAACAACATCGGTAACCGATGTTTATACCATGCCCGACATGCTTAACGAGTCGGAAAAGCTACTTCCGAAGCTGCGGAAAATGAAACCCAAACAACTTTCGGAGTTAATGGGAATTTCTTTGAATCTTGGACAGTTGAATTATGATCGGTTTCAGACCTGGCACCGGCCTTTTACTCCCGAAAATTCCAAACAGGCTGTTTTAGCTTTTAGTGGAGACGTCTTTCAGGGACTGAAAGCACCATCAATGAGCGAAGAACAATTACTGAAATTACAGTCGAAATTGCGAATACTTTCAGGACTTTATGGTGTTTTGCGTCCGCTCGACCTGATGCAACCTTATCGTCTTGAAATGGGAACAAAGCTAAAAATTCAACGCTCGGCCGATTTATATGCATTCTGGAAAAAGAAGATTACGCCAAAAATACAGGAAGCACTTGATGAATCGGGGGGGAGAGTTTTGGTAAACCTGGCATCAAACGAATATTATAAGAGTATTGATACTAAAAAACTCGATGCCGAAATTGTTATACCACAATTTAAAGACATGAAAAACGGGCAATACAAAATGATATCATTCTTTGCAAAAAAGGCACGCGGATTAATGACGCGGTTTATTCTTGAGAATGACATTGATAGTGTGGATGATTTGAAGGCTTTTGATTCTGATGGTTATGTATTTAATCCACGTCTGTCGAAACCAGGTAACCCGGTTTTTACGCGTGGGTAAATTTATAATGTCATTTCCACGAAGAATGAGGAGAAATCTGTTTCGAAGTGGATGAGAAGTAACAGATTTCTCACTGCGTTCGAAATGACAGCAAACAAAAATGCCACCTCTTTTTAAAACAAAGATGGCATTTTCTATTAATCCTTTATCAATAATCGTACATCCATTAAAACGGTAAATCTCCGGCTGCATCATCCGATGGTTCCGGCGGAATATCGGCAATGCCAAATTCCGGAGGAGGTTCCGGTAAATTACCTTCAGCACTCACTTTATCAATTTTCCATGCATTAATGTTGTGAAACCATCGTCCGTTATATTCGCGCGATTCTAAATTGAAGGATACGTCAACTTCTTCACCGGCAGAGATCCCGTTAATTAAATCAACTTTGTCGCCAAACAAAGTAAAACATACCTTGCGTGGATACTGTTCGTCTGTTTCAATAACAAATTCTTGTTTACTCCACTCTTTCCCTGCCCGGCTAACACCTGATTCAGGTTTTAAAATCTGTTCAATTTTTCCCTTAACGCTTAATGCCATTTCCTAATTTTTAATTTCAGGAACGAAGATAAAAAAAAGAAACCCTTTGCCTAAAAACAGACAAAGGGTTTTTTTCAACAAGTTTTAGTCATCTCGAACGAAGAGAGAGATCTGTTGCAGTAATGCACTGTTGTATAAGATTCCTCAGTCTTCCCTCTTTCGGGATGACAAAACTTACTATTCTTCTACAATTTCCAGTAACTCTACTTCGAAAATTAGCACAGTATTCGGGCCAATTTGGCCACCACCTGCACCTTGTGGTCCATAACCAAGATCAGAAGGGATATATACGTTCCATTTCGATCCAACAGGCATAAGCTGTAATGCCTCTGTCCATCCCGGAATTACCTGATTTACACCAAATATCGCAGGTTCGCCACGATCAACAGAGCTGTCGAATACAGTTCCATCGGTTAAAGTTCCGTGGTAATGTACACGTACCCTGTCGGTAGTAGTTGGTTTTTCACCTGTTCCTTCAGTTAGAATTTCGTATTGTAATCCACTTTCGGTGGTAACAACACCTTCGCGTGCTTTGTTCTCTTCCAGGAATTTGTTACCGGCTTCAAGATTTGCCTGCGCTTCGCGTTCGCTTGCTTGTTGCAGAAAACTTTGAACCAATGCATTGGCATCAGCTTCTGTCATTTCTACTTCTTCACCTTTAGAGGTTTTCTGGAATGCCGAAACCATTGCATCAATATTAATGCCATCGGTTCCAGGCAGGCTTTCCAGTTGTTGATTGTTATTCGCTCCAACCAAAATACCTATAGCATAACTAACGGAGTCGATGTTAGTTTCGATTTTTACATTTGATGAACCACCTTGCTGACAAGAAGTTGCAGCAACGATCAATGCTACCACAAATACATAAATAATACTATTCTTCATCTGTTAATTTTTTTTAGGCCGAATGCGACCTTATTATTTTTTATTATTCTACAATTTCTAATAATTCAACTTCGAAAATAAGCGTTGCGTTTGGTCCGATAACACCGCCTGCACCATTAGGGCCGTAAGCCAGATTTGCAGGAACATACAGTTTCCATTTTGAGCCAACCGACATTAATTGAAGTGCCTCAACCCATCCCTGGATTACTCCGTTAACCGGGAAAGTAGCTGGTTGGCCACGTTCTACCGAGCTGTCGAATACAGTTCCGTCAATCAGGGTTCCATGGTAGTGGCATTTAACCTGGTCACTTGTTGTTGGCAATTCTCCTTCTCCTTCACTCATCACTTCGTATTGTAAACCGCTTGGTAGCTCAGTAACTTCTTTCTTCTTTGCATTTTCAGCTAAAAATGCAATTCCCGCTTCCAGATTTTTGTTGCCATCGGCGGCTTTTGATTCTGCCATGAATGACTCGAGTATCTGATTGGCTTCCTCTGGTTTCATTCGAGGAGGAACACCCGAAAATACATCTTGTAATGCTGTAATAAAAGCAGTTGGATGTACGGTTTTTACCCCCGACTGGATGAGGTTTGCTGAGATGCTCATCCCCAGGGCATAACTAAATTTTTGTAAATCGTCTTTTAATTCGAAATCTGCCATTTTTATTTTTTCTGAATTCAAGAGGGCGAAGATAAATTAATTTTTTGGTAATAAGGCAATTGAAGTTTTATAATATGGTAAAGATTGTAAATTCAAAAAAAATGGGCTTTATTGGTAATTATTAGGTGCTTAACTCTACAAATGATTTGATGTTGGATTTACAACAATTTAAGTAATATGCGAGCAAATACCCTGTTTTTTGAAAATATTCGGGTTGCCTTTGCTTCGGTAAAAAGCAATCTGCTTCGAACTACACTCACCGTTTTAATTATTGCTGTGGGGATAACTGCTCTTGTTGGAATTTTAACGGCAATTGATTCCATAAAAAACTCGATCACCAAAGAATTTGCATTTATGGGGGCAAATACTTTTTCAATTTCGAGTGGCGGACTTCGAACACAGGGGAACATACGTTACCGGACAAAAAATCACTCCTATATATCTTATTACCAGGCAAAAGAATTTGTTGGGTTATATGATTTTCCGGCTATCACATCGATTTCCGTTGCAACCACGGGCTCGGCCACATTAAAGTATCAATCTGAAAAAACAAATCCGAACATTGCTGTACGTGGGATTGACGGGAATTATTTGTCGACTGCAGGTTATGAAATTGGCGAGGGCAGAAGTTTTAGTGATCAGGACATTCAATCGGGAAGAAGCGTGGTGCTTTTGGGAAGCGCGTTGGGAAAACGATTGTTTAAAGGAGGCGAGAATCCGTTACAGAAAGAAATAAGTATTGGAAGCGGGAAATACAAAGTAATTGGTATTTTGAAAGAAAAAGGCAGTGGACTGGGGACCAACAGCGATATGCAATGTTTTATACCATTTTCCAATGCTAGGGCTTATTTCTCACGGCCAAATATGAATTTTGATGTGCAGATAAAAGTGGACCAGCCGGAGTTAATGGATCCTGCGGTTAGTAAGGCAGAAGCAGTATTCCGGGTTGTTCGGAATCTTAATCCGCTGGATGAATCTGATTTTAACATCGAAAAAAGCGACAACCTGGCTAACCTCTTGCTGGAGAACATTAAAAATATTACCATGGTGGCAACAATTATTGGTTTGATAACCTTGTTTGGTGCAGCCATTGGCCTGATGAATATTATGCTGGTTTCAGTTACAGAACGTACGCGTGAAATTGGAATACGAAAAGCAATTGGTGCTAAGAGTTCGACTGTAAAGATGCAATTTCTTGTGGAAGCAATTCTTGTCGGACAAATAGGTGGTTTTGTTGGAATTATACTTGGCATTCTGGCAGGTAACGGTGTGGCAAAATTAATTGGATCTCCTTTTTTTATTCCGTGGACATGGATAATTCTTGGTGTTATTTTATGTTTTATAGTAGGGATCATCTCGGGTTACTACCCGGCTCAGAAGGCTTCAAAACTTGATCCCATAGAATCGTTGCGCTACGAGTAGAGTCGAATTAAGACAAAAGTAAAGTAGGAATGTCGAATGCAGATTAACGATTTCAGATTGCAGAAGGAATCGGTAATAAACAAATCGCGGCAGGCAAAATCTAATGTCTCCTGGGTGTCTTATATGGTTCACAAGAAAAATGCAAAAGTGATAAGGCGAAATACAAAGGAGCTGCGAGTTTTAGGTAACCGTCATCCAAAACTAAGTTTAACAATTCTTTCGATCTCATCTTCTCAGTGCGCAATGTATTAGAAATTTCTTCCGTCAGAGCGTCATGATCTTATGGAAGATGGTCGTTATCTTACGCCGGAGAACCTTGTTCTTACACCAGAGAATGACTATCAGATGTCAGCGCATCATTATATTATAGAAGATAAGCTTTCGCAGATGGTTTTTTACGATTATCTTCTTTCAGATTGTGTTAATCTGAAGGGAGATGGAGTATATCTTATAAGAGAACGCGTCTGTTTAACATTTTGGGAAAAATCGCTGAAGGAAGATGATTATTCTCTCCTGTCAGATGGTGGTTATCTTATGGGGTATTGACTTGTAAGGAGTATCCTGCATTAAAGCATCAGAAAAAAATCAGAATGATGATTAACGATTTTTGATTTCAGAAATAGTTGGCTTGAAGCAGTTTACAGTTCAAAGTCGCAGTATCCGGAATCCATCATCCAGTAACCTGTATCTGGAACCCAGCATCAATAATTTAGCAATTTTACAGTTTTACAATCGCTTGTAATCTCACCATCTCAGTTCTCACCATCTTAATACCCAATGACCAGTGAATGGTGACCAATGACAATTCTTTATCAACTAAAAAAGGGACACCTTTCGGCATCCCTTTCCATACAGTATATAATTGTATAATTATTTTACTGAGTCCATGTACTCAATCAATTCGCAAACTTTTGCTGAGTAACCCATTTCGTTGTCGTACCAAGATACAACTTTTACGAAAGTGTCAGTTAAAGCGATACCAGCTTTTGCATCGAAAACAGAAGTTTGAGTTTCACCGATGAAGTCGTTAGAAACAACCTGATCTTCAGTGTAACCTAAAATTCCTTTCAATTCACCTTCTGAAGCTGCTTTCATTGCTGCACAAATTTCTGCGTATGAAGCACCTTTTGCTAAGTTTACAGTAAGGTCAACAACTGATACGTCAGGAGTTGGAACACGGAAAGCCATACCTGTAAGTTTACCGTTCAACTCAGGAATTACTTTACCTACAGCTTTAGCAGCACCTGTAGACGAAGGAATGATGTTTTGACCAGCGCCACGTCCACCGCGCCAGTCTTTCATAGAAGGACCGTCAACAGTTTTCTGAGTAGCAGTAGTAGCGTGAACAGTTGTCATCAAACCGTCAACAATACCATAGTTGTCGTTCAATACTTTAGCGATAGGAGCCAGGCAGTTAGTTGTACAAGATGCGTTAGAAACAAAAGTCATATCGTTAGAGTATGATTTGTTGTTTACACCCATAACGAACATTGGAGTATCGTCTTTTGATGGAGCAGACATTACAACTTTTTTAGCACCTGCGTCGATGTGACCCTGAGCTGATTCTTTTGTTAAGAAAAGACCAGTTGATTCAACAACGTACTCAGCACCTACAGCACCCCAGTTGATGTCAGCTGGGTTACGCTCTGCAGTTACGCGAACAACGTTTCCGTTTACTACCAATGCACCGTCTTTAACTTCAACAGTTCCGTTGAAACGGCCGTGAGTTGAATCGTATTTCAACATGTAAGCCATATATTCAACGTCGATAAGGTCGTTGATAGCAACTACTTGTACAGTTCCTTTGGCTACTGCCTGACGAAAAACAAAACGTCCTATTCTTCCGAATCCGTTAATACCTATTTTAATCATAGTTGAGAAAGTTTTAATTTATTTAAAAGAAAATTATTCTAATTATTTCGCTTTCAGGTTTTAACTGCCTGTTTGTTAAAAGCGACAC
>DASQBW010000759.1:0-3406 GCA_035635015.1 Draconibacterium sp.
AAACCTGACATTTTAATTTTTCATTATTATCTTTTAAGTCTGTATGATCCAAAAAAAGAACGCTTCCAAAACTAATAAATCATAGTCTCAGAACCGGTTTTTGTCAAGGTTGAATTGAAATATACCCCGTAAATGTAACCATTATTTAACAAGTTTTGAATGACTTGTTCTATTGTTTCCCGGTTTTTTTACTTTTGCATTCTATTTAAATTCAATTCAGACAATGGCGATAATAAGAGAGCTTAACAATAAAACTCCAAAAGTTGGTAAAGACTGTTTTTTAGCCGAAACGGCAACACTCATAGGCGATGTAGAGATTGGAAATAATTGCAGCATTTGGTACAGTGCTGTTTTACGCGGAGATGTTCATTACATTAAAATCGGGAACAATTCCAACGTTCAGGATAACGCTACCATTCATGCCACCTATAAAAAAAGCCCAACCAATATTGGCAACAACGTAACCATAGCCCATGGTGCGATCGTTCATGGTTGTACCTTAAAAGATAACGTAATGATTGGGATGAATGCCGTAATTTTAGATGACGCGATAGTTGAAAGCAACTCCATTGTGGCTGCAGGATCTGTAGTTACTAAAGGTACCGTTGTTGAATCTGGCAGTGTTTATGCCGGTATTCCTGCAAAAAAAGTTAAAGACATTAGCCCCGAATTGCTTCATGGAGAAGTTGAACGTATTGCCAATGCTTACAGCATGTATGCCAGCTGGTATAAGTAAGTTTTGAACATACAGTTTACCACACTATTTTTACACCAAAGAAATAACTAAAGATAAAAAGAATGCAACCAACCTTATTGATACTTGCCGCCGGAATGGGAAGCCGTTTTGGTGGTTTAAAACAAGTTGAGCCTGTTGGCCCAAACGGAGAAGCGATTATTGACTATACCATTTATGATGCCATAAGAGCGGGGTTTGGGAAAGTTGTTTTTATTATCAGGGAAAGTTTTGCTGACGCTTTTAAGGAAAAATTCGACAATAAACTAAAAGGTAAGATTCAGATTGAATATGTTTTTCAGGAACTCGACAATTTACCTGTGGGCTATAAATTACCCGAAGGACGTGAAAAACCCTGGGGAACCGCACATGCAATTTTAGTTGCAAAAGATGTTATAAACGAACCCTTTTGTGCAATAAATGCCGACGATTTTTACGGTAAGAATGCCTACAAAGTAATGGCAGATTTCCTGACACATTCCGTTCAGGAAAAAACTTATTCGATGATTGGCTACCGACTAAAAAACACTCTTTCGGAGCATGGTTCTGTATCACGTGGTATTTGTACCGTAAACAAAAATAAAAACCTCGTTAATATTGTTGAGACCACAAAAATCTTTAAAAAAGGGGAAGCTGCTATTGCTATTGATGAAAATAGTACTGAAAAGCCATTATCAGGCGACGAGAGTACCTCAATGAATTTTTGGGGATTTCATCCCTCTATTTTCAGAGCTCTGGAAACGAGATTTGTTACTTTCCTGGGAAACAAGATTGATCAGCCAAAATCGGAAATGTACATCCCATCTGTCGTGTTTGAAATGATTGAGAACAATGAAGTTGAAGTTAAAGTTTTGGAAGCCGATTCTCCATGGTTTGGAGTAACGTACAAAGAAGACAAACCAGTTGTTGTTCAAAAGATAAATGAACTGATACAAGCCGGCGTTTACCCTGAAAAACTTTGGGATTAACTGAACTACAGATGCACCTTAGTAACTTCTACCTGCTTGCCCATAAACAATGCTGCTTTAGGGGCAAAGGTATCGACTGATTCGGTTGTTTGGTATTCAATCAGCGCTTGTTTACTTAATCGCTGCTCCATTTCCGGATGCCGGTAAAGGTAATCAAGCAATTTCTCAGCAACAATAGTTCCCTGGGTTAGTATATTCACATTCTCAGGTACGTATTTTCTTATTACATCAATAAGCAATGGGTAATGTGTACAACCCAGAATTAATGTATCGATTGAAATGTCTTTACAAAAAAGAGATTGAATATTTTTTCGAACAAAATAATCAGCTCCTTCATTTTCTATTTCATTGTTTTCAACTAAAGGCACCCACATCGGACACGCTTCCTGAACTGTAGACTTCACCTTTCCTGCCGACCATTTTTCAAACTCAATTGGGTAAGATTGAGAAACTACTGTTCCAACTGTACCCAGCACTCCAACATGCCCGTTTTGAGTTAACTCTGATACTTTTTCCACACTTGGCCGGATTACCCCAAGTACACGGTTTTCAGGTGCGATGTGCGGAAGGTTGAGCATTTGAATATTTCGCAAAGCCTTGGCCGATGCTGTATTGCAGGCAATTATCACCAATGGACATCCCTGGGCAAACAGGTATTTTACAGCCTGAAGGGTATAATCGTAAACTACATCAAATGACCGGGTACCATATGGAGTTCGTGCATTGTCGCCGAGGTACAAAAAGTCATATTCTGGCAACGATTTTACCAGTTCTTTTAAAACGGTTAGACCGCCGTAACCCGAATCAAAAACACCTATGGGTGAGGTTTTCATAAAAATAGATTTTAGCGCTCGAAAGCCAGTTTATAGGCTTCCTGGTAATATTTGCCAAGGTTTGACCAATCAAAATGCATTGAAGCTTCTTCGCACCGGTACCGTAATGAAATCCGGTCGCGGCGCGAAAGATTTACAAATTCAAATAGAATATTTGCCAGTTCCTCGGCTGCCCGGTGAAAATTACCATCGGTTCGGTCAATAATGTACATTCCCTTATCGTCGTGTTTTTCAACCTTATTCATTACATAGTCACCAAATCCGGCAAGATTGCTGGATACCGACGGCAAACCACTTGCCAGACACTCAAGCGGTGTATATCCCCATGGTTCATACATACTTGGGAAGATCCCCAAATGACAACCGCGAACAAACTGGGTGTAATCCATTCTAAACAAAGGATTTGTTGTGGAAATAAAATCCGGGTGATATACAATTTTAACTTTATCGTGTCTGTTATTCACAAGATTAGAAGTTCGTAAAAAGTTTAGTATTTCGTCTTTTGCATCGTCAACCAGGGTATGTGTAACTACCTTCGGCAGTTTATGGGTTTTCCAGCTTTGAACATTTCTGCGCAATTTCAATCTCAGGTAATCATCTACAAGGGCGCTTAAATCAGGGAATAAATAGGACCCGGTAGCAGTAGTAATTTCCTTGTACAAGCGCTCTCCTACCTGCTCTTTAATCTCTTCTACTACACGTGCCACGTCTTCAATTTGTGCTTTCGACTGTAACACTTCAGGATTGAATGAGTAAAACGGCCGCTTGGTAATAAAAAACGACACCACTGTCATATCTGTACCTGCCTGCTGCATTTTCCAGTTTAGCCGGGCCAGTGCTTCAAGCGTTAAATCATAACCTTTATTCTGGTA
>DASQBW010000760.1:0-4120 GCA_035635015.1 Draconibacterium sp.
ATGCAGGACTTGCCCCTTTGAAATTGTTCTTCGAATCAGGCCGCGCCATTACCGGACCTTACGGTTATTTGGTAACGAAAGTTCGCCACATTAAAAAAACATACAAAACCTATGCCGGACTGGATGCCTGCATGACTAACCTGATGCGCCCTGCACTTTACGGTGCTTACCATCATATTACCGTTACGGGTAAAGAAAATGATGAAGCTTCAGTAAAATACGATGTTACAGGTTCGTTGTGCGAGAACAACGATAAATTTGCCATCGACCGCATGTTGCCGGAAATTGAACCAGATGATATTGTGGTGATTCACGACACCGGAGCACACGGTCACTCGATGGGTTTTAACTACAACGGAAAACTTAAATCTGCCGAATTATTGCTTCGTGAGAATGGCGATGTAGCAGAAATCCGACGTGCCGAAACGCTCGAGGATTATTTTGCAACCCTCGACTTCGATGGTGTGCAAGACTTTTAAAAAGATTACTTCACAATAAATTATTGAGGCCGGGCAACAATACCCGGCCTTTTTTGTATTTTTAAAAGCACACAAAACAGCAAACAATGAAGATAGGATACGACGCAAAAAGAGCTTTTCTCAACACCTCCGGGCTTGGTAACTACAGCCGGAATACATTGAATGCACTGGTGAAATATTTCCCCGACCATCAGTACACGCTTTTTACTCCAGAGACTAAAGCCGCTATGCTTGAAGAGCAGAATAAATTTGAAGTTATAGTTCCCGACAATGCATATTCGGGATTTAAAAAAGCAATCTGGAGATCGTTCCAACTGAGCGAAGAAATTGAGAATCACAATCTTGATTTATTTCATGGCTTGAGTAACGAACTTCCAAAAGGAATTCACAAAACTTCCATACCAACACTGGTAACTATCCACGACTTGATTTTTATTCGTTATCCAGAGTTTTACAAAACTCTCGACCGGGCTATTTATTTCCGCAAAACAAAATATGCATGCAATGCGGCCACACGAATTTTAGCCATCAGCCAACAAACAAAAGACGACATAATCGATTTTATTGATGTTGCCCCAGAGAAAATAGAAATTCTCCATCAGGCAATTTCTCCACTGTTTTTCGAGAATGCCAACACCGGATTAATCAAGGAAAAATACAAACTTCCCGACGAATATATTTTAGCTGTCGGAACGGTTGAGGAGCGTAAAAATCAACTCTCCATATTAAAAGCGCTGGTAAATAAAAATATAAATCTGCCGTTGGTTTTGGTTGGAAATCCCACTTCGTATTGTAACGATATTCATAAATACATCGCTGAAAAGAATCCCCAGAACAAGGCTATTTTTCTAAAAAATATTCCGGAAGAGGACCTAGCAGGTATTTATCAACTGGCGCAATTGTCCATTTACATTTCGGTATTTGAAGGATTTGGATTACCGGTAATCGAATCGATGGCTTGCGGTTGTCCCGTAATTACATCAAACGTTTCGTGTTTGCCTGAAACTGCCGGCGATGCTGCTGTCCTGTGTTCGCCACAAAACATTGAGGAGCTTGGTAATAACATTGAGAAGATACTTACCAACACCAATTTTCGAAAAGAATTAATTATGAAAGGGCGAATAAGAGCCAATGAATTTCAACCCAGAAAATATGTTGAAAAATTGATTTCTTTGTACGCCGAATTAATAAAGTAATGGATTAAAATCCCCCCTGATGCTTCTTCAAAGCACATGTCCCCCATTGGGGGACAGTCGAAACGAAATGAAGATAGGGGGGCAATTAATAGTAAAAATTATATTGTATGCACGACGATTTAAAAAAGGCAGATGAAGTTTTAAAAAGCGGGGGTATAATTCTTTACCCAACCGATACCATTTGGGGCATTGGCTGCGACGCCACCAACACGGAAGCAGTTAAACGCATTTACGATATAAAAAAGCGCGAAGACTCTAAAAGCATGCTGGTTTTAATGGAGAACCCGGCTTTGCTCGATCGGTATGTCGATGAGGTTCCGGAAGTTGCCTGGGATTTGGTTGAAATCAGCACAACGCCGCTTACCGTAATTTATCCGGGAGCTAAAAACCTGGCCGCCAATTTAATTGCTGAAGATGGCAGTATCGGCATTCGTTTTACCAGAGAAGATTTTACACACCAGTTATTGCAACGTTTTCGCCGCCCCATCGTTTCTACATCAGCCAATATAAGCGGTCAGAAATCGCCGGCATTTTTTGACGAAATTTCAGAAGAAATTAAGGATGCGGTTGATTACATTGTTGAATACCGGCAGAACGATCATACCGCGTCAAAGCCATCCAGCATTATCAAATTGGGGCCGGGCGGACAAATTGATATTATCAGAAAATAAAAGGCCATATGAAAAACAGATGACCCTGAATACTTCTATTTTCAAATACCTTACATACTCTTCACTCTTCCTGATCCGGCTACCGAAGCATCAACACTTGGATTGCCTTTGTAATATACACTTCCTGACCCGGCGATTCGTGCCTTTATTGATCCGTTCGACCGAACATTACAATTGCCCGAACCGGCGGTACTTACATTTATTGTATTAGCTTCGAAACCACTGGCTTTAAAACTTCCCGAACCGGAGATGGTCACATTAAGCTCATCAGCAACTTCTTTTCCGTCGATACTTATGTTGCCCGATCCTGAAATTGCACCTTTCACCTTATCCGATTTTAAATCATTAATCTCAATATTACCGCTACCGCTTACAGCCAGATCAATTATTCTGGCATCAAGTTTTTTTGCAAAAATATCTCCTGAACCCGATACTCCAAGTGCACTAATATCAGGCACAGTTACATAAATTTCAACCTTCCCAGGGTTAAAGTTACCATGAAAGATATTCATGCTTGGAAAACGAATAATCAGCTTATTCCCATTCACTTCAGTAATCAATTCTTCCAACGCCGATTGTTCGGCAACAACTCTAATATTTTGTTCACCACCTTGCGTCAGGTGTAAAGTAGCCGATACGCGCAAACTGATCTCCGAAAAACTTGAAACATCGCGGGTTTCTTCCTCTGCCTGAACCGATGTTGCAAATAATAAGCCCATTATAAAAAGGCTAAGTAATAAAAATCTATTTTTCATGGTTTTACGATTTATTTTTAAATTCTATTATCTTTCTGATCCTGAATAGTATTGGTGCATAAAATTATTTCAGCCAATGGGTTGCTCCCCAATATTATTATTACGTTTTAATGACGTGCCAATCCATATAAAGTTGCACACGAAGCAAAAAAAATTGCACATTTAAATCCAGAAACAACGTATTCGATGAAACAGGAACACATAGTACCGGTACAAATTCGGTTTAACGACATCGACCTGATGGGGCATGTATACAACGCAAAATACCAGGAGTTTTTTGATTTAGCCCGCTTAAAATACTTCGGGGCGGTGTTGGGCGATCAAATTAGCTGGACCCACAAGAGCCTAATAATTGCCTCGGTTAAAGTTGATTACATGCAGCCCACCTTTCTGGAAGATAAAATATATGTGGTAAGTTCGGTCTCATCACTGGGTGAAAAAAGCCTTGAGATGAAACAAAGGGTATTAAAGGAAGGAAATTCAGAGCCGGTTGCGATATGCAGTTCTGTTATGGTTTGTTTTGATATGAAAGCAAGAATGTCGGAATTGATACCTGATAACTGGCGCAAGAAATTTTCCGAATTTGAACCTCACTTAGCAATCGATTAGCCCTTCCGGCAAGTTCAGTGTGAGTGAATTTTCTATTTCATTGTACGAAACCAGCATCTCTTCGTGAAACGGAATTAACAGTTCCTCGCCCCGGTACGAAACAGTAAATACGATATTTCCTGAATAATCATCCACATGGTCGATAGCACCGATCTCGCCCAGTTTACTATCGATTAACATCAAGCCTTCAAATGTCGACTCAGTTTCATCCTGCTCATCAATAATCTCGGAATGAAATAAATAAGCTCCGGCTCCAATCAGGCGTTTGGCATATTTTTCATCATCCACCCAATCGAACTTTACAATGGCCGATTTTGATGAGCGGAAACGAAAACCATCTTTTTCCACAAAGAAAGGAACAAGTAAACCATCCAGTTCAACAAAAAAGCGGTCGCATTCTTCCACTGAAT
>DASQBW010000761.1:0-1879 GCA_035635015.1 Draconibacterium sp.
CCGGTAGAGGTGGTAGATAGCAACACCGTTACAATTGGCGATTTACTGATTGATAAGGAACGTTACCTTATTCGTATAAGCGACAATGAAATGATATTGCCAAGAAAAGAATTTGAATTGCTTTCTCTCCTGGTATCGAAACCGGGTAAAGTATTTACCCGCGAGGAGATTTACTATTCGGTTTGGGGCGAAAACGTTGTGGTTGGCGACCGAACAATAGACGTTCACATCCGCAAACTACGCGAAAAAATTGGCAACGAGCACATTAAAACACTAAAAGGGATTGGTTATAAATTTGTTGAATAACAACGTATAAGATATCATAAAATTTAAGGGGCTTTTTTAAAGTCCCTTTTTTTGTCTTTCCACACAGTCCATCCTTTTTACTTTAGCTGAAAATGGATTCAAAGAACTATCGCTGACGAAAAGAACTAAATATATTTTAATAAGTATGGAAAATTAATTACCCGGGATTCTGTGAATCACACAAGGTAAATAACAAGATAAAGCACAATAAAACCAAGTCCGTAGCCGGCAATAAGTTGCAGCAAGTTGTGTTTTCCCAATATCATTCTTGCAGTTCCGATTAATCCTGACAACAACACAACAATTAGAACCGAATAAACCGGATTCACTCCGTTTCGGAAGGCCAAGGCAAACAAGGTTCCCGACAAACCACCAATGGCCGCCATGTGGTTGCTGATTTTCCATTTTAATGAAATCAGCATAAGAGCTAACAGGACCAATACAGATGCCAGCATAAACAATTTAAATTCAGGAACTGCCTGCACCTTTTTTAACAAGATAAATCCAAGGTAATAAAAACCCGAAGCGCTTAACAACGGGATCAAACGATCTCTGCTATTGGGCATATTTATATTAAAGCCCGGATTGAGCGATAAAACAGCAACAGAAAGCATAGGAAGAATACAGGTGGTAAAAAATACAACGAGCAATACAAAACGTTTGGCCTCCCATAAAAGTAATTCAAAATAAAAACCGGAATGAAGCAAGAGGAACATCCCAAATGTTGGTATCAATACCGGATGAAAAAGAATAGATATGATTCTGGCGAATTGTTTGCCCATATTACAGTTCTTTACGCAAACGTGCTACCGGAATTCCCAATTGTTCGCGGTATTTTGCAACAGTTCTTCTCGCAATATTGTACGATTTTTCTTTAAGTATTTTTGCCAGTTTCTCATCGGTTAATGGCCTGTGCTTGTCTTCTCCTTCAATACACTCCTTTAGAATTTTCTTAATTTCCCGTGTAGAAACTTCTTCCCCATCATCTTTTGCCAAACCTTCGGAGAAGAAATATTTGAGCGGATAAATTCCAAAATGTGTTTGAATATATTTACTGTTTGAAACCCTCGAAATTGTAGAAATATCAAGTCCCGTTCTTTCAGCAATATCTTTCAGGATCATTGGCCGAAGTTTGGTTTCGTCACCTTCCTGGAAATAGCCCTTCTGAAAACTGATAATCTCCGACATGGTAAGCAGCAGGGTAGTTTGCCGCTGGTGAATGGCATCTATAAACCATTTTGCCGAATCCATTTTTTGTTTTACAAAAGTCATGGCCTCTTTGTCGTTTTTTTGTGACTTTTGGTTCTGGCTCATGGTTTTCAACATTTCCGAATAGGTATCGTTTATCTTAAGCTCGGGGACATTGCGCTGGTTTAACGACAAACTCAACTCTCCATCAACCAGTTCAAGAATAAAATCGGGTACAATATGTTGGTTTGATTTGTTTAATGGATTACTGTATGAACTTCCCGGTTTCGGATTCAGTTTTAAAACTTCGTCGATTGCTTTTTTAAGTTCTTCTTCGCTCAGCTCAAGTTTCGCTCTTATTTTATCGTAATGCTTTTTTGTAAAC
>DASQBW010000762.1:0-2792 GCA_035635015.1 Draconibacterium sp.
GTCCTGTTGATCTTGTTCTCCGGGAGTATAAGGTAAGGTAAAATAGAACGTTGTTCCGCCGGCTTGATTATTTTGTACATCTTCGGGTACTGATTTTAACCACAGTTTTCCACCCAGGAGATTAATCAATCCTTTAACAATTGACAATCCCAATCCTGTACCACCGAATACAACTTTCTTTTCGTTATGCAATTGCGTAAATCTCTCGAAAATTGCTTCTTGCTTTTCAGCTGGAATACCGGTGCCTGTATCACTTACGTAAAATTCGATTTGTTGACCAACTACCTTGCAACCAACCTCAATTTTTCCTTTTTCAGTAAACTTAAAGGCATTGCTGATCAGGTTGATTAATATTTGCTGCAATTTTCCTTTGTCGGCAATAATGGTTGTTGAATTACCTGTAAAATTCTCAATGGAGAATTGAATGTTTTCTTTCTCCAGGTTTCGTTGGTATTCAATAAAAAATATTTGAAGTTCGGTAAATAATTTGTTCAGGTTAAATGTTTCATTTTGCAGGGTCAGCTGTCCCGATTCAATTTTGGCAATGTCTAGTATATCATCTATAATTTTTAGCAGGTTATTGCAGCTTTGGTTAATAATTTCAGAGAATTGCTGCAACTGTTCCTTGTTATTGTATGAATCTACCATTAGCGAAGAAAATCCCATAATGGCATTCATTGGCGTGCGTATTTCGTGACTGATATTATGCAAAAAAGCTGTTTTTAAACGGTTGTTTTCTTCTGCTAGTTCTTTGGCAATAATAAGTTCTTTTTCCGCTTTTTTGCGCTCGGTAATATCATGAACAACCGAATGAATAACATCTCTCCCGTCGATATTTATTTTGCTTGAAAGTACTTCAACATCGCGTATTTTTCCGTTCTTTAAACGATGTTTCCATTCATAATGTGTTTGTCCTTCTTTTTGAAAGCGACTAACTTCCTCTGCAATAATCTCAATTGGTAGCGTGTTTATTTGTTGGATCTTCATTTGGCACAATTCCGCATGACTCCATCCGTAAAAATTTACAGCAGCTTTGTTTGCATCAATAATTGCCATTGTTTTTAAATCAAAAATAAGTTTAACGGCAATATGATCTTCAAACAGTTTACGGAATTTCTCTTCGCTATGTACCAGGTTCTTTTCAACTTGTCTTCTTTTCTTTTCTTGGCGTAAAACGTTTCTAACCTGTACAAGCGAATAGAAATAAAAAGCCACGGACAATAGCAGTATCAAAAAGATAATTAACGACCGGTTACGAAAACGTTTGAGAGCGTTGTAAATATCTGCCTCTCTTGTTGAGATGAGAATTGTCCAATAGGTATTTCCTAACGGAGTTCGGTAAAATGTAATGTATTGTTCGTTATACACCGTGCTTTGTCCATCGCTTTCGGCATTATGGATACTCTTTACAATGCCATTGCTATCCCGCGAAATTAAATTAAGAAGTGAATCCGCTGCAGGATAATGTAAGGTATTTTCTATATACTTTTTCCCGGTATGAGTGCCGGTGGTACAATATATTTCTGTGCCATTTTCACTCAGTAACCAGGCTTCTCCGGTGCCTCTTGTTTTTAAATTGGCAAGGTAAAGTTCTCCAAGCTCGTGTAGCGGAATCAGTATTGCCAGCGTTCCTGCAAAGTTTCCTTCGTTAAAAACAGGAACATGATAAGCGATACTTAAATAGCCTTGTAACGCCATAAATACATCGCTGATTACAGGTTCATGGGTCTCGATTATTAACTGTACATGCTTCTGGTACGCAATATTATTCCCAATGGTGGAAGGGGTGTGCGGGAAAGTTGAAAGAATTGTTCCGTTCGAATCTATTCTGGTAATTGCAGAGATAACATCCTGATGCGACTCAAAATATTCTTGCAATATTTCTTTGCCTTCGTCTGTATTGTCGATGATGCTCTGAAGCTTTGACAGGAAGCTAAGATCTGCCTCCGAATCCTTAAAATAGGAACTTATTCCTTTTGATGCTGTTCTCGCAAGGATTAATTGTTCGTTGTTAAAATCCTGGATAGTTAGTTTCTTTACGTCGCGGTACAATAAAAGAATTACAACTGAGAAAATAATAAAGAGGGTTGGAATTAGTAAAAAGCGGTGTAAATAAATAAGCTTATTGAGTAGTTGTTTCAACATGTGTTTCTAATTATTTGCTATCGTAACGCAGTGTAAATTATTGGGTTGCATCAAACATTTCAAATCTAAACAGAAATGAGAAATAAACAATGCCCATATTGTAAAAGATCAAAAAATTTATTTATAATTAAAATAGCTGCCCATTAACCTACGTACGTTCTTTAATAGCTAATCTTATTTGCACTTTAAATGTAATAGTTCATTTACTGGTTGAATATCAATCGGAGAATAGCAGAAGGTCTTTATCCGGATTCTAAAAAATTAACGCAATTATGATGCATGAAAATTGATTGCTAAATTTGTGAAGAAGCAAAATACAATGGCTGATTATACAACATTATATTCTTATTTTGAAAAGATTGTCGGGCGCAAGCTAAAAGATAAGGAGAAAGAGGAAATTACCGGGGAATTCAGAATAGAACATTTTAAGAAAAAGGAGCTTATTATGTATGCTGGTGAGGTGAATACACGCCATTATTACATTGAAAAAGGACTGCTTCGTATGTATATTATTGATCAGAGCGGCAGGGAGTTTAATGTGCTTTTTGCAAAAGAACGCCAATGGATTGGCGATTTGAGTACGCCCGCAGCTACTTCGTATTTTATGGATGCCCCGGAAAGAACTACAGTTTATTCTATTGATGAGG
>DASQBW010000763.1:0-5700 GCA_035635015.1 Draconibacterium sp.
AATCTACTATGTTCAATAGTGAAAGCGCGTTTTGGTTAGTAGAAGATTAGGGGAAACAAATTTACTTTAGTTCTTTGTAAAAATATTTTGTTTAAACAGCATTTTAAAATCAAACTCGTTGAAGAACCTGTAACTGAAAATTTTGGCCTCTATTTCACTGTTTATAATGCATAATGGTATGGCTTCACGATTCCAGATATCAGCAGTACCAACCAATTGTATATGCTCAATCTCTGCCATTAATTTGTTTGAATTTTCTTTCATTCTTGCTTGTATGAAATAGTGTGGTAAAAATAATGATTTGCAGGACTTCATTACAAGAAATAATTCCTGAAAGCAGACCTCTCAAATGCTGAAAAATACCAGGAGAATCAGCTCTGTTAATAAGTAAGCTATGAATAAAAGTAAAGGCTAAGAAGCAAATGCACACATCTTTGTTGCTTCGCCATTTAAAAATTCCTGTGCCTGACCATATGAACGCAGATTGCGTTTCGTTGCGAAGATATTATAACTGGTGTTGGGATTATCCAGCTGTTCTGCAAAAATCTTTCGATTACCTATCGAATTTCGCAAAGGCAGAACCTCTCCTGTTGCATAATCATAATAATAGTCCTGATGTTCGGCAAATACAAACTCAAGTCCCGATTGCTCGAAAGCCAGTTCATAAAAACGCGAGAATACCAGGTATATTTTTCCGTTGGGCATGCCATAATAATGTGCCGGGAATGCTGTTGGTAAGTATGATGCGGGGGTTTGATGAATTAGTTTTGCCAGTGCTTTCATTTCACATCAATTAAAATGTTGATAAAAATTTATTCAAGTCTCTTTTCCGTTAAAAGGCAAACTTGCTTTTAACGATTGCATTGCGAATTCATCTGGCAGGTTATGCATTTGCAAACCTGATTATGTAGAATAAGAGTAAAGTATTGCGTCCTTCTACTATATATTCGATAAACCGCAAAAAGGTAACCCTGTAATACTTTGCCATATAGCATTTTATCGGAGTGGTGACGTTAAGCAAAGCCATATCTTTTGATTATAAGCGAACATGTTTTTCGGTAGAACTAAGAACAACTTTTATATTCAGCTTTTAGTGAAGTGAATCCGATTAAATTAAGAACTGAAAATAAATAGGTTAAGGATGTGATGTTTTTTTAAAATTGGTATTAGATTGTAATCTTTTTTGACTTATTTAGACAATAAATTAGACCAAGTATAATACTGAACCGAAGTCCATTAGTTTGAAAATTAGACGAACCAGATATCTGCTCTTTATTTTAATTCTTGTAATTGGAATACCTTCTGTTTTATATGCCCAGAAAATGGAGGAGATAAGAATTACGGCTTCATACCAAAATGAACCACTTCAGGTTTTTCTTCAGGATTTGGAGGCGAATTATGATTTACGGCTTTATTTTAGAACTGCGTGGATTAAGGATTACACCATTACAAATCAATTTGAAAATACTCCCCTTTTGCAGGCATTGAATAATGTTTTCTATGAACATGACCTTACCTACGATTTCTTTCAGGATGATGGAATTGTAATTTTCCAGCGATCGGCAGATACACGTTCAAATTTCGATAATTATTCTCAAACATTGGTTGTTGGCAATCCAATGAACCTTGGTCGTTATAAAACCGCTCAATTAAAAGGACAGATTGTTGATGGGACAGACGGTGAACCTCTGGTGGGAGCAGTGGTGTATTGCAATGAGCTGCAAAAAGGGACTTCTTCTTCAGCCAATGGAAGTTTTGAGATGCAGCTGCCAACAGGCGATCATACATTGAATATTACCTATATTGGATTTGAGCGGTCAACTGTAAGCGTTCGAATAATTGAGGATGGTTCGGCCTATTTTCAGCTCTTTGAAGAATCGCACAACCTTGATGAGGTTACGGTGCTTGGAACCGATGCAGACCTTCCGCGTGCTCAGATGAGTATGGTTCAAATGACCGGAAAGGAAATACAAAAGTTGCCTGCGCTGATGGGTGAAGTTGATGTATTAAAAGGACTTACAATGCTTGCAGGAGTACAAACCGTTGGCGAGTTGTCGTCCGGGTTTAATGTTAGAGGAGGAAACACCGATCAAAACCTGATACTGTTAAACGGAAGTCCCGTATTTAATTCGTCTCATCTGTTCGGTTTTATGTCGCTCATAAATCCTGATGTTGTTGAAAATGTGCGTTTGTTTAAAGGAGGGATGCCTGCCCGTTATGGCGAACGTGTTGCATCGGTAATGCAGGTTGATTTTAAAGAGGGGAATAACGAAATATTAAGTATTTATGGTGGTATTGGACTGATTAACTCGCGATTGGCAATTGATGGGCCATTAACTAAAAATAAAAAACTAACGGCGATTATTGGAGGACGAAGTTCATATACCGACTGGATACTTCAGAAATTACCCAATCTTGATTTAAACCAGGGAGTAACACATTTTTACGATGTTTCGGGAAAACTTACCTATAAATTTAATCAGCACAACAAAATCAGTGCGATGGTTTATACCAGTTTCGATGAATTTAGCACAAGCACACAATCGATAAACGAATATGGTAGTTTGTTAGCTAACCTGCGGTTAAACAATCGTTTTGCAGAAAAACTTTACGGGCAGCTGGATCTTGCATACAGTAAATACGATTATCGCTTGACCGATCTTGCCAATGGAAAACCTTTCGAAGCTTATTTTCTTGACAACCAGTTGGAATACAGTTCGGCTGCTTATAACTTCAGATGGCATCCGAACGAACGGCACAACGCTGAGGCAGGTTTTAAAGCTGTATACAATAAAATTAAACCCGGAGAGATTATCCCTTTCCAGGATACCACGGTTATAGTGGGACGTAAACTAAACGAAGAGAAAACGCTCGACTGGTCGGTGTATATAAGCGATGAATTTCAGATTCGTCCAAACCTGTCGATAGTGGCCGGATTGCGCTACAATCATTTTAGTAATATAGGTACGCCGCTTGTTTATCTGTACGATCCTGATCAACCAAAAACTCCGGCAACAGTTATCGATTCCATGCAGTTTGGGAAAAACGAAGTTTCGGCTTCTTATCGCGGAATTGAGCCTCGTCTGGCGCTGAACTACGATTTTGACATAAACACTTCGTTGAAACTTAGTTACCAGCGAACCCGTCAAAATATTTTTCAGTTAAGTAACAATGCCGTTATTTCTCCGGCAGAAACCTGGAAAGCGGCCGATTATCATTTAAAGCCACTTATTTCCGATCAGTTGGCCATTGGACTCGAGAATAATTCCTTGTTAGAAAATATTGATCTTTCAGCAGAAGTTTATTATAAACATCTTCAGAATTTGATTGAATACAAGAATGGTGCGCAATTGATTATGAACGATCATGTTGAGACGGCTTTGGTTCCAACACAAGGTTATTCGTACGGAATTGAGTTAAGTGCAGGTAAGAATCTTGGGCGATTAACAGGATATGCCAGTTACGTTTATTCCCGAACCATGCGCAAAAACACGAGCGAATTTAACGACGAAAACCTGTGGCAAGGAGATTATTATCCTTCGATTTACGATAAACCACACGACCTAAGCATAAATGCAACATACAACATTAGCCGACGTTGGAGAGTGTCGGGCAACTTTGTTCTTGTTTCCGGTCGGCCAACAACATTACCGGAAATTAAATATGAATTTGCCGGCGAAAACCTGGTCTATTATTCCGACCGGAACAAATACCGAATGCCGCCTTATCACCGTTTCGACTTATCTATAACTTTTGATGAAAACCTGAGAAAAAAGAGGTCGTGGAAAGGCAGCTGGACGTTGTCAATCTATAATGTCTATGGCCGAAACAATCCGTACTCGGTATATTACAAAAAAACAGTTCCGGGGCAGATCAATAATTACACAACATACTCGCTGTTTAAATTGTCGGTAATTGGAATTCCGGTTCCATCGTTAACATATAATTTTAGGTTCTAATGAAACGTATTCTGAACTATATAATACCAGTCTTTTTCATCCTGGCAGCAGGTTGCGAAGATATTTATGAACCGGAAATTGACGTGATTGAAAATGTTTTGGTGGTTGATGCGCGAATTTCAGCCGATGCGGATACCAGCTATGTTCATTTATACAAGTCAGTTACATTTTATCAGGCAACCATAGGAGAAGCAATTGAAGATGCCGTTGTTACAATTATTGATAGCAACGGTGAAGAATATGAGCTTGTAAATAAATTGGCCGGATATTACCGGTTAGTTATGAATATTGATGCAAATCTTCAGTACAAACTTAAAATTGAACACAAAGGAGATACTTACGAATCTTTTTTTGAAGCGGTACCCAAAAATCCTGCACTTGATACGGTTTACGGAGTGGAAGAAATCCAGATTCGCAAGCAGGGAGGAGACAACAACGTGGATAATTTTGAAGAAGTACATGGAGTTCAGCTGTATGCTGATATTTCCCCCAATTCATCTGTGCCATATTACCGCTTTACTTCGCGCTTTGTTTTACAATACACCTACCCGGTTGAAGTGATTGGAGAGACTGGAATGCCTGTCACAGAAACAATGTACTGTTGGGGTAGCGTTTATCCCACTGGTTCATTCAACATTGCTTCGCCACCCGAATACACTTCAACAAAGGAAATAAAGCGGCATCCACTGTTCTTTTTACCGAATAGTAAAACTTATAGTTTAACACATAGTTTTGCCGGCTGGATAATAATTCTCTATCAACATGGGCTAACAGAACAGGGCCACGGATATTACGATGATCTCAACAAACAGTTGGATGCTGATGGCAAAATTTTCGACCCGATGTATGTGCAGGCGCGCAGCAATATTAAATGCACTACAGATGAAGAGAAAATAATCCTTGGAAATTTTGAGATTTCGGCAAGTACCGAAACGCGCTATTTTCTTCGATACATTTCAGAAGAGAGTGGTTTTGTACTTCGGCCAATAACCGAGTTTTACGATATCTCAGAATTTGGAGAACAATTGATAGAGGTGCCGGAATTTTGGCAGAAAACAAATTTGGATTACAGATGAGCAGAGTCACGAAAATATTATTCTTTATTGTATGTTCTTTTGCAGCACTAACCAGCCTTGCACAAGAGATGGGCGGCCATAAACTGGTGGTGTTTACCGATCGTGATTTTTGCATTTCGGGGGATACGCTTTGGGTAAAAGCCTTTGTCCCTTCGGATTTAAATTCAAAAGGTAATATTGTACATATTCAGATTGAAACTCAAAATGGCAGTTGGGTAACAAGCGAAACTATTAGACGCAATGATATAAGTGCCGAAGGTTATATAACCATACCCGACTCGTTGCAAACCGGGTTGTATTTTATACAGGCTTTTTTAAATGCACAACGAAGCAATCGCAATATTGAGTGTATTGGCCGGTCGTTGTACGTTTATAACCGGTTTGAAGAAGAAATTGAGCAACTGCCTGTTCTGGATAAAGAGACATACCTGCAACCCCAAAACATTGGTACAACAATGCATATCGCAACCGATAAAACAGAATACAACAGAAGAGAAAAGGTGCAAGGCTCAATCAGCATAGAAAATAATGATTTTGAGTTTGTGGTTGCAAGTGCCCGTATAACAGATCCTTTTTCTCAGGCGAACACTGGCCACATTAATTTTGAAATGGACGGAACAAATCCGTTAATTTCCCCATATCCTGAAAACAACGGAGTATTGATT
>DASQBW010000764.1:0-1630 GCA_035635015.1 Draconibacterium sp.
ATTTGTATACTGTACACCTACTAAAATCTCAGAATAAAAAAATGAAGACATTAACAAAAGCCGAAGAACAAGTGATGCAAATCCTTTGGGATTTAAAAGAAGCAATTGTTAAAGAAGTAGTGGATGGTTTCGACAACAGTAAACCAGCCTATACCACCGTGGCAACTGTTTTAAACGTACTGGAGAAAAAGGGATTTGTTACCCATAAAAAAATTGGCAATACGAATCTTTTTTCGCCTGCAGTTAGTAAATCAGAATATACAAAAGTCCAGTTTTCGTCTTTATTAAAAAACTATTTTAACGGCTCGTTCCCGAAAATGGCCACCTTTTTTGCCAAAGAAAACAACCTGGGCATGGAAGAGCTGGAGGAAATGCTAAAGATGACAGAAAACGAATTAAACAAAGAAAAGAAAGAATAGCCATGGAAACTTCTCTGTTTTATTTATTAAACGCATCGGGCGGAATTGTTCTTTTCTACCTGGTGTACTGGCTGTTTCTTCGCAACGAAACTTTTCATGTAGCAAACCGATGGTTTCTAGCGGGATCCTTGCTTTTGGCCATTCTGCTTCCTTTGGTTCCGGTTCGCTTCGAGGTTTTAATTGAAGCAACCGAAGGTGCAAAAATCAGCGCAAATACGATTGCCGACACCTTCAAAAATATTCCGGTCTTTAAAGGAACCCAAGAAAGCACCACGCAGTTTGGCTGGCAGCAAGCAATTCCATTGATATACCTCACCGGAGCAGCGATTTTCCTGCTTCGTTTGCTTACCCAAACCATTATTCTTTTTCATTTGATGGTAAAATATCGTGTTAAATCGCTCAATGGTGTTCGCATCGTTGAAAACGAAAAATACGGTCTTCCCTTTTCATTTTTCAACATTGTATTTATTAATCCGAAATTTCATACACAGGACGACCTACCGGAAATTCTGGCTCACGAAAAAGTGCACATTCGTGAGAATCACTGGTTCGACCTGCTTTTTATAGAACTGTTAACAGTCATCTTTTGGTTCAACCCATTTATATGGATGTTTGAACGAGCAATTAAACAAAACCATGAGTATCTGGCCGACAAAGGTGTTCTTGCGCAGGGACACACTGTGGGCAGCTACCAGGCTTTATTAGTAAACCAGCTGATGGGCATGCAAATTATTGGAATTACCAATAACCTGAATTTTGCCCTAAGCACAAATCGATTAAAAATGATGACGAAAAAGAAAACATCGGCCCGCCGGCTGATACGATTTACCTGGGCACTGCCCGCACTTGCGCTGTTGTTGTTCGCTTTTGCCGAACCGCAATACAAGATGGCTGAGCCAAACTCTGCCAAAACTATTACGCCTACACCGAAGAATGAAAAAGATCTTGATCTTAGTCAGAAAACAGTAAAACTTTCTGGTTTAATTTTAAATGAAGAAGGTAGTCCTTTATCCGGAACCTCGGTGGTGGTTAAAGGAACAACCATCGGAACCGTGGCTGATAAAGATGGTAAGTTTGAACTGGAAGTTCCTGAACAAGCATCGATTGTGCTTTCGTTTGTCGGGAAAAGAACTATTGAGGAAACCTACAGCGGCATAATTACTGGTGATAAAACTGGCGATACTTTTAGCCGTAAATACATAATGAAAGAT
>DASQBW010000765.1:0-1922 GCA_035635015.1 Draconibacterium sp.
ACAGCATCAACATTGTAACGGGCCATTGCTCCGTTGTTCAGCATCACGCGGATCTGACGTGAGCGACCACCAATCACTTTTGTTTCCGAAACATCGGTAACCTGTTCAATTTCGTTATTTACTTCCTGTGCAATTCGTTTCAACTGGTAGTCGTCGTAATTTTCGCTCCAGAAAGTTAGTCCCAACACCGGTACATCGTCGATAGAACGTGTTTTTACCAATGGTAAACTTGTTCCGTGCGGCATCTGGTCCATGTGCTTCATAATTTCGTTGTACATTTTTACCAACGAACGTTCGATGTCTTCACCAACGTAGAACTGAACGATAAGCATGGCCTGACCCGGCATTGAGGTAGAGTATACGTATTCAACTCCCGGAATATTGGCCACCACTTTTTCGAGCGGCTGCATTACGCGGGATTCAATTTCTTTTGGGCTGGCTCCCGGATAACTAAAGAGGATGTCGGCAATTGGTACATCAATTTGCGGTTCCTCCTCGCGGGGAGTCAGGTACGAGCTGTAGATACCGATTGCCATAAAAGCGACCATCAACAGTGGCGTTAATTTTGAGTTTATAAACTGTTTGGCTATTCCGCCAGCAAATCCTGTTTTCATACTTTTTCTCTTAGTTGTTAGCAATTAGTGCTCCGTCAAAAAGTTTGCTGTCAGACGACACAACATATTGTTCTCCATCCGATAAACCAGAAATGATCTCAATTTTGTCGCCAAATGTTTTACCTGTTTTCACCCAACGTAACAGGGCATTTCCCGACTGACCAACAGCATAAATTCCAACCAGCTGACCACGGTGGATCAAAGCTGATTCTGAAACCAGGATGCGTTTTTGGGTTCCATGTTCAAACAATACTTCTGCATACATTCCGCTGTACAATTTTGCTGTACAGTTTTCAGGTATGGTTACCAATACTTTTACACTATATTGATTACCGGTAGTTGTTGTTGATGGATTTATTTCGATAATTTTTCCTTCCAATTCTACATTGGCTGCAGTGAATTTTACTTTAACTGCATCGTTCAACTGAACTTTTGCAATGTCAGCTTCCGGAATGCGTGCAATTACTTTCCATTGCGATGGGCTTTCCATGCTCAATAAAGGCATTCCCGGATTGGCCATGTCGCCTTCCTGAACGAATTTGGTAGTAATAACTCCGCTGTACGGTGCGCGAATTGATGCGTAACGCATGTTTTCTTCCACTTCATTTTCCATTTGTTCAACGGCAGCCAAACGTGCTTTAGCCATGTCGTAACGGGTACGCATGTCGTCCATTTCTTTGTCCGACGCGCTGTTTGCTTCGTAAAGTGCTTCGTAACGTTTAAGATCTTTTTCAGCGCTTTCGTAAGCAGTGCTTGCTTCAACCTTACTTGCTTCAACCTGTGCTTTTTTAGCCAGAATATCCTGATTTCTGATTTGGATCAACAGATCGCCCTGATTTACTTTCTGACCTGGTTTAACGTAAATACGCTGAATCTGCCCCATAATACGGGTACTCAAATTTGTTTGTTTGTCTGCCTCCAGTTTACCCGAAAAACTATGTACCACCGGGTAATCAGCAAGTTGTGCAACAGCAGTTTGTGCCGTAACTTTTTCTTGCGATGCCGTAGCGTGTTCTTTCTCTTTGTTACCACATGAGATTGCAATTATCGATAACAGTGCAATTGCAATTATGAGTGTCGATTTTTGTACTAGTGTTTTCATTTTAAATATGGCGTTTATCCGTTAATATCTTGTTCGATAAGCAATTCCATCTCGAAAATGGCTTGCTTGTAATTATAAATTGATTGAATGTATTCTAATTCTTTTTGAGAGGTGAGGGCTTCTGACATGAGCAGATCTGCAGTTTTTTCCAGTCCTTGTTCAAAACGGTTTGTCCTGATTCGTAACGACTCCTGGGCTTGTTCTTT
>DASQBW010000766.1:0-2992 GCA_035635015.1 Draconibacterium sp.
GTATTGACACCCTCTTAAAAATGGATGACCAGGCATTGAAAAAAGTATTTCATGCAGGAAATCCGGCATATAAAGATAATCGCTTCGAGTGCTTAAAAGACCACCTTAAAGATTACGAGACAGAGCTTAAAAAAGTAGGTGTAAACAAAAAGTTGTTATGGGAAGAATACAGGTTAGACTATCCTGATGGTTATAGTCTCAGTCAATTTTGTTTTCACCATGACCAATACCTAAAACAGAAAAACCCATCAATGGTTTTGCAACACGAACCAGGCGAAAAGCTTTTTGTTGACTTTGCCGGAAAGAAACTTTCGTATGTAGATAAATCTACCGGTGAAATTATCGAATGCCAGGTATTTGTTGCCTGTCTTCCTTATTCTGATTATAGCTTTTGTATTGCAGTAAAAAGCCAGAAAATAGAAGATTTTATTTACGCTTTAACAAGCTGTTTAAACGTATTGCCACTACTAACCCGGTCTTTTAAAATGCCTATGCGAATATTATTTTCGCCTGCATGAGAAAGAATCAGAAATATACACAACAGGAAATGTATGTAGCCATAGAAAGCTGCATGCAGAATAAGATGAGTTATACAGAATTTTGCAGAAAACATGGTATATCGTATAAGTCATTTATGTATTGGGTACGCAAGTACAAAAAATCACATAAAAGCACTGATGACATACCCGAATCTTTTCTTCCAGTTAAAGTGCAATCGTCAATAGCCAATACAGGCAAGTCTCATGAAACAGGTACTTACATAACCATCGAATACCCTTCCGGTAACAAGGCACATTGCCCACTCAATACTTCGCCTGTTTTATTAAGTCACCTGGTAAATTCCTGATCCGTATGTTTGCCTTATCCACCGATCTAAAGTTTCATCTTTACAATAAAGCTACCGACATGCGTAAAAGCTTCGATGGGCTCTCCGGTATTATTCAAAATCACTTGGGTTGCAACCCCTGTAATGGAGAGGTGTTTATGTTTATTAATAAAACCCGTGACAAAATTAAGCTGTTGCACTGGCAGGGTAGCGGATTTACCTTATACTATAAACGACTCGAACAAGGAACATTCGAGATACCGCGTTATGCACCTGGAGTAGGTAGCGTCACCTTAAGTTATACTCAACTTGCCATGATTATTGATGGATTAAGTATCAAAAACCTACAAAAACGGGAACGTTATCAGGCACCGGTTTAACCTGTTTATTTTTGTTTAGATACAATTAAAATAAGTTCATATTTTGTGTATAACAAAAGGGCTTGAAATTTCAATAAACACTGATGTTTGGGTATTTTTACAGTGTGATTGAGTTACCAGGAAATATAACCATTAATGAGCTGAAAAAAGCAAATCAGGTACAAGCCGAATACATCTCAAAGATAAAAGGTCAATTATCTCAAAAGGAAACCGAATTATCAGAAAAAGAAGCTCAGCTTGCTGAAATGCAGTTTCAGTTGGAGCAAATGAAAAGGCTCTTGTTTGGTTCAAAACGAGAACGTTTTATTAAAAACACTAACGATAACCAACTTCAATTACCCTTCGATGTACCCCAGGATGAAACGTCCGAAAAGCAAGAAGAAACAATCACATATGTTCGGGCAAAACGTAAAAGAGAAAATCATCCGGGGCGTTTAGCTTTGCCTTCACACCTACCAGTAAAAGAAATTGTACTTGAACCAGAGGAAGATACCTCTGAGATGAAATGTATAGGCAAGGAAGTAACAGAGCAGTTGGAATTAAAGCCAGCAAAGCTTTACATAAAACGTTTTATTCGTCCAAGATATATTAAACCAACAGACGAATTGGGCCTTAATCACCAAGGTGTTATTGCCGAGCTTCCTGTCTTTCCTATTGAAAAAGGAATTGCAGGCCCTGGTTTATTGGCACAGGTTCTTATCGATAAATTTGTCGATCATTTACCTATTTACAGGCAAATAGAACGCTTTAAACGAGAAAAAATACAAATACCATCATCTACCATAAACGGATGGCAGGAAGCAATATCGAACTTACTTGAGCCACTTTACGATTGTTTAAAACACCGGGTTCTTTCGCAAGGATACCTACAAGTCGACGAAACACCAATACAGGTGCTTGACAGGGCAAAAAAAGGAAAAACACACCGGGGGTATCATTGGATATACTACAGTCCGATTGAAAAAACAGTGCTATTCGATTATCGTAAAGGCCGGGGAAGAGAAGGCCCGGAACTATTACTAAAAGAATTTAAAGGATATTTACAAACCGATGGTTACGTTGCCTACGATGGATTTGACAACAATAAAGATATTATACAATTAAATTGTATTGCCCATGCACGGCGTAAGTTCGAAAAAGCATTGGATACCGATAAGGCCAATGCAGAATATGCCATGCTTGAATTTCAAAAGCTATATGCTATTGAAAGGAAAGCACGCGAAAATGCCATGTCTGCAAAAGAACGTCATGCACTGCGGTTAAGTGAATCTTTACCAATATTGAATGATCTTGGGAAATGGATTGTAGAAACCTACAAAACAACATTGCCAAAATCTGCAATAGGCCAGGCATTAGGGTATTGTATTCCACGGTGGGACAAATTAATCGCTTACCTACACGATGGAGAATTAGAGATTGATACGAACCTTGCTGAAAATTCGATCCGTCCTCTAACTTTGGGCAGAAAAAACTATTTGTTTGCTGGGTCGCACCGGGGAGCTGAAAGAGCTGCAATGTTTTATTCATTTTTTGGAACATGTAAAAAGAACAATGTAAATCCGTTCGATTGGTTAAAACATGTACTGAAGGTTATCCCTACCTGGAAGGTAAACAAGCTTTATGAGCTGTTACCTCAAAACCTGGAACTGTAATTTTCCGGTAGCATAACTCAAATATCAGGTTTTTACAATGAAGTTCCTATACCGGGTTGGTAAAGCGGATACATTAAGATTGAAAAAAAGCTTTTTAATATTGACACCACAATTGTTACTATAAAAGATAGGGA
>DASQBW010000767.1:0-1537 GCA_035635015.1 Draconibacterium sp.
CACTTATTCCCGTTCCGCTTCATCGGCGAAAAGAAAAGAAACGCGGTTTCAACCAGAGTGAGTGGATTGCCCGTGGAATTGCTGAAGTATTAAAAAAGCCGGTCGATAATGAAACACTGTACCGGCGGGTGTTCACATCAACCCAAACAAAAAGAAACCGCTTCGAGCGATGGCAAAATGTTGAAAATGTGTTTGGACTGAATAACTCGAAGATTCTTGAAAACAAACATATTTTACTCGTTGATGATGTTGTGACAACCGGAGCAACGCTCGAAGCCTGTGCGCTTCATCTTTTAAAATTACCCGGAACCAAAGTGAGCATTGCCACCCTGGCTTTTGCCGATATATAACCAGAGATTCTATTTCCATAGTATTATTAATACCTAAACTGTACGGTAAACAATGTTTCCATTCAATCTGTTAATGCAACAGAGCGGAATGATTTAAACATTACCAAAAAATATCACAAAATGAAAAGTACAAATTTATTTATGCTTACCCTTGTAATTCTTGGATTTATAGCATGTAATCAAAAACCGGCCACAGAAGAAGAGGCTAATGTAAAGTATTACAAACAGTTGCTGTTTAGCGAAACGTCATGGGATTTGGAACGTGGTTCGCATGAAATCTCAGCCGGGGAAGCTGAAAAAGTTAATAATTACAAGTTTACCTGGAACGACGACGGGACATTGGCTTCGGTAGAATACAACCGCAACGGAGTGTTGTTGGGATATTCAAATTTGCCGGCAGCAAAAATTACTTACACCTACGAAGGAAATAAGCAGCTAAAACATTTTTTTAATGAAAATGGTGAGCCCATTGAAAGCGGAGGTGTATTTACTAGGGAATATACGCTTGACGATTCGGGTATGCGTGTTGCAATGCGTTTCCTTGATAAAGAGGGGCAGCCGGTGGAAAATAGAAACAAAATTCACAACTACGAATGGTCGAAACTTGAAGGTGGAATGATACGCGAGTTGCGTTACAATCTGGCGCAAGAAGAAACAGTAATGAGTCAGTTTTGTCCATTTTATGAGTTGCGCTTTAGTTACGACGAGAACGGTTATGTAACACGTATGGCTAACTTCATTGAAGATACGATGTACAATTGTACAGCCGAAAATTGTGGAGATGTGGGCGTCTCATATTTCTTATTTGAGAATAATGAAAATGGTGATTTGCTCAGCTTTTCGGTTCACAGTACCACCGGGCAGCTTTCGAATTTATACTGGGGTTGGGCTAAACGCCAAATCGTTGTGGATGAAAACGGTAACCCGGTAAAAACGGTTGTCTACGATCAGGACAATGAATTACTTGGTGGGAAATCCATCCCTGTAACTGAGAATGAATACAATGAATTAGGTGAGCTTGTTAAAAGTATATCGAAAGATAGCGATGGAAATGTCGTGAACAATCCGAATAATGGTGTGGCTATCGTTGAATACAAGTACGACGAAAAGGGCCGGAGAACAGAAACACTGCGCTACGATAAAGAAATGAATCCAATTGAAAGTTAGAATAAAACACTTTAGTTTAT
>DASQBW010000768.1:0-4639 GCA_035635015.1 Draconibacterium sp.
GGGATATCGTAACGAAAGTGGATGGCGAAGAGTTTTTTACAAATTGTCTGATTAGTCTAGAGCCGTGTAAAACACACGATCCTTCGAAACCACTTTGTCCGGTACATTCGCAATACGAAAGGTTACGCCAGGAGATTTCACATTTTTACAAAACAACTTCGTTGGAAACCGTTGGAAAAGATATTGATAAATACGAGGATCTGATGAAACTCTGATGACCGGATTATCAGAAGATACGTTCAAGCCATTTTTTATTGACAAACAGGGCGTAAAATATGGTTGCGCCCGATAAACCTGCTGCATTGGCCCATAAATCATAAATGTCGCTATGGCGCGTGGGTGCTATTTTTTGTTGAATGAATTCAAGAAACATAGCGGCTGCAAGTGTAAGCAGCGGAGTCCAAAAGTAAAAGTTGGGTGTAAATTCTTTTACTGGCCTGAATGAAAGCAGGCAAAAGATAAAAAACATTCCGAAATGTACGATCTTATCAAAGTTTGGGATTTGCTGAAACGGTTTGGAGGGCAGTTGATCAGCGGGTATAAATAAAAGGTAACTCATTATTAATAACCAAATTGCAAGTCTCCAGTAGGGTGCTGTTTTCATAAAGTAATCATTTATTCCGGCTTGTTTTATGGCAGGTATTTACATTCATATTCCGTTTTGTCGTCAAAAGTGTTATTACTGCGATTTTTATAAAACGGTAAATAATTCGCTGCAGCAAAAATTTATTAATGCTCTTAAAAACGAGACTAAATTACGTAAAAACTATTTGAACAAAGAGCCAATTGAAACGATCTACTTTGGTGGTGGTACTCCATCTGTACTTTTACCTTCTGAAATAGCCGGAATATTGGACTTAATGGCTGATGAATTTAAAGTTAATTCTTATGCGGAAGTCACCCTCGAAGCCAATCCTGATGATCTTGGTTTAGATTACCTGAAAGCCATAAAAAATGTAGGAATAAACCGTTTAAGTATAGGCGTTCAATCGTTCCAAAACAAGCACCTCCAAAAAATGAACCGCAGGCACGATTCCAAACAGGCTGTTAGTGCCATCGAAAATGCAGCAAAAACCGGCTTTGATAATATTAGTGTCGATTTAATTTATGGTTTGCCCGGTTTAACTCAAAACGAGTGGGAAGAGAGTTTATCCCGGGTTTTTCAATTGCCGGTTCAGCATTTATCGGCCTACCATTTAACCTATCACGAAGGAACACCTTTTTACACATGGCTAAAAAAAGGTACGTTAAAGGAACTGAAAGAAGCTGATAGTGTTAAACAATTTAATACATTGATTGACCTTTCTTTAGCTAACGGATACGAACATTACGAAATTTCCAATCTGGCAAAAAATGAATTGTACTCCAGGCACAATACATCGTACTGGATGGGAAAAAAGTACCTTGGTCTCGGGCCTTCAGCACATTCGTTTGATGGTGAATCGCGCCGTTGGAACATTTCGCATACCGAAGCATACATTAAAGCGCTGGAAGCACGGCAAAACTTTTTTGAAGAAGAAAAGCTGACCGAAAACGATAAGTATAACGAATACATTTTAACAAAAATTCGCACCAAATGGGGTGTTTCGCAACAAAAAATCAGACAGGAATTTGGCGAAGAAAAGGAGCAATATTTTTTAAAGCAACTGGCTAAATATAAACAAAGCGATGTAGTGGAGATTCACAATCAGATCGTTACTTTAACCCGGAAAGGACTTTTTGTCTCCGACGAAATAATGTCAGATCTGATAATTATATAATTGTTAACCAATTAGTTGAATTCATTCTTACGGGCATAAAAATTGCCAATCAGTAACGGTCGGTTACATTATTTGTATATCTTAGCGCTTCGTTAAAAAAACAGATTAATGCAGATTAAAATTGTAAATAAATCGGGGAATGAACTTCCGGCCTACAGTACCATGTTTTCGGCAGGTATGGACTTACGCGCAAATCTTGATGAACCGGTAATTTTAAAACCGCTTGAGCGGAAACTAATACCAACAGGTTTGTTTATAGAATTACCGCAGGGATATGAAGCCCAGGTTCGTCCGAGAAGTGGTTTGGCCTTGAAAAAAGGAATTACCGTTTTAAATACACCCGGTACAATTGATGCAGATTATAGGGGCGAAATAGGTGTTATTTTAATCAACCTGTCGCAGGAAGATTTTGTTATTGTAAATGGAGAACGCATTTGCCAAATGGTTGTTGCTGCACATGAAACTGTGGAATGGAATTTGGTAGAGGCACTGGAAGAAACAGAGAGAGGAGCAGGTGGCTTTGGTCACACCGGAAAACATTAAAATGAAGAAGAATTTGATTAAAAGACTGGGAATAGTAGTTTTTTCACTGACAATTGTCGCTTGTTCAGGGCCGAAGCAGGTTACCGAACATGAAGTGGTAGAAGCTGCGGTAGAGGTAACAACTACCGAACTGGTAGAAGAACAACAGAAAGAGTTTGAATACCTCTTTGTAGAGGCGCTTAAACAAAAAATGTTTGGCAATGCCCAAAAGGCCATTCAGTTGTTATCAAGCTGTTTGGAAATCGATCCAAATTCATCGGCAGCAATGTTCGAACTGGCTAACATTCATGCCGCAAACAATGATTTTACAAGCGCATCACTTTTATTGGAAAAAGCAATAAGCTTAGAGCCTGACAATAAATGGTACAAGCTGTTATCGGCACAAATTTATCAGCAAACAAGAAAATTTTCTGAAGCTGCAGATCTTTATGCCGAATTGTTAAAAAAAGAACCCGAAAATCCTGAGTACCTGTATATGAATGCGGCACTTTTGGCTAATGCCCAACGTTTCGACGAAGCCATTGCTGCCTATAACCAAATGGAAAAGGAAACAGGAATTAACGAACAAATTTCGGTAGCAAAACAACAAATATTTGTATCAACAGGGAAAATTGACAAAGCTTTTCAGGAGATCAATAAACTGATAGAAAATGATCCAAACGAAGCAAAATATTACGGTTTGCTGGCCGATTTGTATCAAAGTGTGGGCGATTCGGAAAATGCACTGAAAAATTATAAAAAGATCCAGGAAATGGATCCCGACAATGGATTTGTACATTTTTCAATGGCGAATTATTACATCGAAAACGGTGAACCTGAAAAGTCTTTTGTAGAAACCAAAAAAGGTTTTCAGAGCGATGAAGTTGAATTGCAGACCAAGTTGCAGTTGTACATGATATTAACGGCAAATCCTAATGAATCTGCAATCGACAATAATCAGCGCCGGGAACTTATTGACATCTTACTGGAAAAACATCCGGATGAAGCAGTGGTTTATACCATCGATGCCGAAGATCTTTTAAAACAAAATAAACTTGCTGAAGGTCGCTCAGCATTACTAAAGGCGATTAATATTGATGCGAGCGATTACATGCTGTGGGAGCGGGTAATGTACATCGATAATGATTTGCAGCAATGGGACATGCTTTATGAACATACCGGTCAAATTATCGAATTGTTTCCCAATCAGCCACAGGGATACTTCTTTAAAGCTATTGCCTGTGTACAGTTAGAGAAATTTGATGAAACCATCGAATTAAGCGAAGAAGGATTGGATTATGTTATTGAGAATCCGCAGTTGGCAGCCAATTTTTTAATGCTGAAAGGCGAAGGAGAGTATAAAAACGGCAATAAAACGGAAGCCTATAAAATATTTGATGAAGCGGTCAATATCGATCCTGATAATTACCTGACGCTAAACAATTATGCTTACTATTTATCGGAAGATGGTATTGATTTGGATAAAGCCGAGCGAATGAGCGGAAGAGTTGTGGAACGTTTCCCTAATAATGCCACCTATCTCGATACGCACGCCTGGGTGTTGTTTAAAAAGGGAGAATATAGCCTGGCCAAATTTTATATGGATTCGGCCATTAATAACAATGATGAGGACAGCGATACCTTGTTTGAGCATTATGGCGATATACTTTATAAAACCGGCAACATTGAAAAAGCCCTTGAATATTGGATTAAAGCCAGGGAAAGTGGCGGTGATTCTGAACTGCTAATGCGAAAAATTGAGGAGCAAAAATACATTGAAGAGTAGCGATGAAGATTCGTAAATATTTAAAAGTCTCCCTGTTTGTTACAGCAGTTCTTATCGCTTTTTCGTCCTGTAAAGGTCCGGCAGAGTTACCACGAATTGAAGCACGTCCGATCAGTACAAACAAATTATTAAAAAGGATTGAGCAAAATTCGTTCGAATATGAATATCTGAGCATTAAACGTATCAATTGTAATTTTAGCAGCAGCCAGTCGAAAGCAACTTTTAAAATAAATCTGAAAGCCAAAAAGGATGAACAAATACTGGTAACAATCAGTAAACTGAATATTCCAGTTGGCCGGGTTTTGTTAACGCCCGACAGCGTAAAATATGTGAACTACATTGACCATAACTTTTTTGTAGACGATTATTCCTACCTCAGCAGTTTTTTGCACATCGATCTCGATTTTGCTACCATACAAAGTATTATTGCGAACAATGCTTTTTCTTATCGCAACGATCCGCGTAACAAAGATTACCGAACTTTCGATTCGTTTATCGAAGACAACTTTTACGTGTTGCAATCGGAAAAAACACGGAAGATCACGAAAATGGAAGAAAAGGAGAATAAGGC
>DASQBW010000769.1:0-5366 GCA_035635015.1 Draconibacterium sp.
AATCGATCTTGTTTGAGTTAACCGCTTCGGCCGGCGATCCTTCGTTTCGTGCCATTTCGAAACTCGTAAAATAAAAACACGACAGTCATCGCCTGCATCATTTTCAGGCGATAACAATCAACAAAACAATATGCTCGAAATTTGCGCCATCGCATCAGGAAGTAACGGCAACTGCTATTATATTGGCAACAACAAGACTGCCATTTTAGTTGATGCCGGTATTTCTACCAAGCAAATTTTGCAACGGATGAAAGAGCGTGAATTGGATGTCAACAAATTACAAGCACTCTTTATTACACACGAACATAGCGATCATATGCGCGGTGCCCGTGTCCTGGGGAAACGACTTCAAATTCCCGTATACATGACCGCCAAAACCTACGATGGTTCCTATAAAAACCTTCGCCCCGATCATCCACGTTTTTTTAACTGTGACGAAACAGTGACTGTCGATGATTTTATTGTTCATCCGGTACCAAAATATCATGATGCAGCCGATCCCTGTTCATTCAGAATTAGCTACAAAGAACTGAACATCGGCGTTTTTACTGATATTGGCGTAGCATGCACCAATGTTAAAGAACATGTTGCAAAATGTAATGCACTGTTTCTGGAATCAAATTACGATGAAAAAATGCTTTGGGAAGGCCGTTATCCACAGTTTTTGAAAGAGCGGGTAGCCTCCAATGTTGGTCATCTCTCCAACGACCAGGCTTTCGAACTACTAAATAAACATACCAATGGTGAACTCAGATGTGTATTTCTGAGCCACATTTCGAAAGACAATAACACCCACAAAAAAGCTTTGGAAAAGATGCAACCACTAAGTCATCGGTTCGAAATAAATATCGCTTCGCGATTTGAAGCATCGGAAGTTTACCAATTTTCATCTGCTGGTGGCCATAAAAAACAAATCTCAAATGAGCCCCAAAACTTTAAACTGCAGTTTCCTGAGTTTTAACGGACTTATTTGAGATTTGCAGCCTGTGCGAACTATCTCCTGTCAATTAGCCATTCAATAAGTTATCGCTTAAAGCCTGAAGTGTTTCTTTTTTATATTGTGTAGGAACCAAAATCGATATGTTGTGTTTACTTCCTCCATATGAAATCATACGAATAGGTATGCCATCAAGTGCCTTAAATACCTTTGGTGCAAAACCATGTTCTTCCTGTATAATATCGCCAACAATACAAACGATGGTCATATCGCTATCGATTATTACAGTACCAAAATTGTCCAGCGCCTCTTTAATAGATTCAAGGTTCCTGGTGTCGTCAATCGTTAATGACACAGCTACCTCCGAAGTTGAAATCATATCGATAGGCGTACGGAAATCTTCAAATATCTTAAAAATCTTCGATAGAAAACCATAGGTATTTAACATTCTTCCTGAACGGATTTTTACGGCTGTAATATCGTCTTTCGCTGCCACAGCTTTTATTCCACGCCCATCTGACTCTGCAGTAATCAAGGTACCCCCATCAGTAGGATTCATGGTATTTTTCAAACGTACAGGTATATTCTGAACACGCGCTGGCAACACCGTTTGCGGATGCAGAATTTTTGCACCGAAAAAGGCCAGCTCGGCAGCTTCGTTAAACGACAATTGATCGATTTTTTTTGTATTCTCAACGTAACGTGGATCGTTGTTGTGGAAACCATCAATATCAGTCCAGATCTGAATTTCATCAGCATCAATTGCTGCTCCAATTAGCGAAGCTGTGTAATCGCTGCCGCCACGTTGCAAATTGTTAATTTTACCATCTGCATCTCTACAAATAAATCCCTGAGTAATGTAATATTCTGCTTCGCCAACCTCTTTCAACACAGGCTTAATATGGTTACGGATAAAATTCAAATCTGCAGCTTTATCCTCATCAATTTTCATAAAATCCAGTGCAGGTAACAACTTTGTATTGTGCCCGTTTTCATTCATGAGCAAGGTTACCAGATTGGTTGAGATAATCTCGCCTTGTGCAAGGATAGTATTCTCGCCAACATCTCCGAATGTGCCTGAAGTAAATGATTTTATTGTTTGAAAAACGTCTTTTATTAATTGCAATCCCTTTTTCTTGTTTTCTTCAGAGGTAAAAAGGTCAGCAACAACCTTTTTATAATTGTTCTCCAATTTGCCAATGAAAATACGCGCCGTATCCTTATTCTTCTTTTTAAGATAATTTGCAATTTCCACCAAAGCATTGGTTGTTCCCGACATTGCTGATAATACTATAATTTTTTTCTCACCATCAGCTACCAAATTCATAACAGCCCGCATATTCTCAGGCGATCCTACTGACGTTCCTCCGAATTTTAAAACTTTCATCTCTATTTTATTCAAAAATTTAGTGATGCAAATATGAAGAATTTTTGAATCATACAAAAAGCCTTTAATCAAATATGCATATTTATTCATCTATTTTGCATACATATTAACATTGCTGCCATGATATGTATCATAGCCTCTGTTTACATCGATTGTTGCGAAGGAATTAAATTTATCGAAAACTAAATCAGTAGAAAATGAAACAAATTATTTCACTTACTTTTTTTTTGTCTTTTATCAATTTCATCATTATTTGCACAAGAAGAACCGGCTTATTTCCTCATAAGCAACTCGAATGAGACAATGGCCGACGGAATTGCAAGAACAAAATCAGCTTTAACAGAATCGGGATTTAATATTATAGGCGAATACAATCCTGCCGAATCACGAAATCTGGGAGTAATTTGTTACACACATCCCGAACTGGAAAAAACAGCGCTTAGCTTCAACGACCGCGGAGCCCTGGCTTCGGTGTTAAAAATAGGGTTTAAAAAAGAAGGTGAAACACTGCAAATAAGCATGCTTAATCCGATGTATTTATTTTACGCCTATTTTGTTGACGGCATTGATGTACAGGAAAATGCCTTGAGTTCAATATCTGATAAGGCCGTTGCAGCCATGCAAAATGTAGGTTCGCTGAACGAAGCATTTGGCGGCAAACTGGAAAAGAAAAAATTACAAAAATATCACTACAAAGTAATGATGCCTTACTTTACTGATGCCGAAGAATTAAAAAGCTTCGATTCGTTTGACGAAGGCTTAAAAACCATTCAGCAAAATCTGGCGGCAGGTGCCGGCGAAACTGAAAAAGTATATGAGTTGATATTTAGCGATAAGGAAGTGGCTGTTTGGGGAGTTGGCTTAAAAAATGCAGAAGACGGAGAAGCTCATTTTCTACCCATAATTGGCGACGATCATGTGGCAGCAATGCCCTACGAAATTATTCTTCAGGGAAATACGGCAAGTATACTTCCGGGAAAATACAGAATTGCGCTGCACTGGCCCGAACTTACCATGGGTACATTTATGAAAATAATGAGTACTCCTGGCGATATTAAAAAGACAATGGAGACATTAACGAAATAAAAATGAGGCAATTTGTGTTAAATCATGAACAGTCCTTTTCTACAATAACTTTTCGATAAAGAATTCAACTACATCTTTTCCTGAAGGATCGGAAATTCCGATGGCCGGAGCATAAACAATCGCTTCGGCTCCAACTTCTTCGGCACGATCTTTTAGCATCCTTGCATGTAACGGATGATGCTGTAACTCATCTTCGGTGGTGGGAATTCCTCCTTCATAATGATTAAACACAAAAAAAGGAGGGGCATTTTCAGTCATTTTGTTTAAAAAATCGAGATCATACCGTACATCCAATTGCTCATATAAATTTATTCCATCAGCCGATTTAAATCCATACACCCGTGCAATGGGCAGCAATTGTTCGTTGCTTTCGTAGGGTGGAAGTCCCACCAGTTCAGGCCATCGCAAGATATCGTAGGTTGATTGGGTTGAGAAAGCTGCGGCACATAAAATTTTTGTCGATTCCCGTAACACAGGATCGTCACTTTCTGCATCGGCCATATCGTCTGAAAAAGCAAGCCACAACGAAGTTCCCGCACCTGCAGAACCGCCACTGCAGGCAATACTGTATTTATCAATATTGTATTTTTTTGCGTTGCTCCGAATATATTGCAAACAGCGCTTTGAATCGTTCATACTTCCGAGAATTCCGTATGGAGGCTCACTCATAAAACGGTAATTGATGCTGGCAATTGAAATTCCGGCATCCAGCAAACGTACCCAATCTTCCGAATCATAATAGCGACTTTTATCGCCTCCAATAAAACCTCCGCCGTGAATATAAATTACAAGTGGTGTAGGACTTTCTGAGTCGGCCAGCCATATATCGAAGGTGTTGCGTTCATGATTGCCGTAGCGTTCGTTTGTAAAAGTTGCATGCACGCCTGCAGCATTTATGGCTTTTGGTAATTCTGCTGTATTAATCATTCTTTTTTCATTCTGTAGTGAGCTCCCGAGACGGTTAAGGATATGATCTTTGTTTTTAATACATTCGCAACGGTTGCCCAATTTGCAATACGGCGTTTTCCGAAATATTGTTCAGGCGGCACAACTCATTGATTGAAGTTTTAAACTTCCTAGAGATCACCCAAAGCGAATCGCCCGAGCGCACCTTATAATATTCCGGTACAGCAACATTTGTTGAGTAACCCTTCGGTTTTAGTTTTTTATGCAGCGCCATTAAACTCTCCATTTGAAAAGCTTCGTCGCGAATTTTTTCTTCCTTGAAATCAAAAACCAGTTCGGGATCAAATGGCTGTCCGTTTTCGCGCATTTCAAAATGTAAATGCGGACCACGTGCACGTCCTGAACTTCCGGCTAAACCAATGGCTTCTCCCTTTTCCACCGTCTCTCCTTTATTTTTCAGAAATTTTGTAAGGTGGGCATAATAAGTTTGAATGTTATTTCGGTGTTGAATTATAACAATACGACCAAAACCGGTTCCCCAGTTCGAGCGGGCGATAATTCCGCTTTGTACTGCATATATCGTATCGCCCTTCGCCATTCTGATATCGGTGCCATAATGCATTCGCCCGGAGCGTGGACCAAAACGACTGATAATGTATCCATTGTTGCCCGGAACCATAAACTGCTCCAGATAACCTTCTTGTGCCGATTCAGGGAAACTATCCAATGTAGCTCTGAAGTCTTCAATGTTTATTGTCATTTCCACGTCAGGCACATCCAATTTCCATATTCTTTTCTGTTGGCCGAAAGCACCAGAAACTGCTAAAAGCAACACACAAAAAATTACCCCCCTCGTTATAAACATGCTACAAAAAAAGTTAAAAGATTCTGAATTTGAAAACGACAGACAAAGAAGAATATTCTTTCACGATAAAATTTCATGTTAACAAACCGGACAATTATCCTAAAAAAAATCAACGCTGAACAATCATGTTTATCTTTGCACCGCTTACCAAAACAGGACTGATCGCTTAAATTTTATCCATTTAA
>DASQBW010000770.1:0-3664 GCA_035635015.1 Draconibacterium sp.
AAGAAGAATTGCTTTAGGATCAAGAGAAATTCGCCAAGGAGTGGGCACCCGAAGTCCCGGCTCACGAACTGGTGAATAAGCCGTGGAAAAATACATCTACCAGTCGTGAAACTCACATTTTTAATGGTAATTGTCGACACCGGAGTCAACAGTAGGTTTAGGTTGGGAAATTTTATGCTATGCTAAAAATTGAATCCTGCGAATGAATTCGCGCATCAGCAGGGATAGAGAAATATTGGACGGAAGACAGAAGTCCGAAGACGGAAGAAAAAGATTCAACCACTCTTTCCGAACTTCGCATTCCTGTCTTCGGTCTTCGGTCAAAAAGGAACTCTATATAAAAAGTAAGTGCATTAAATTTTGAAGGGTTTTAACCATCACCTTTTAAATAAAGCGTACACTTTACTTCAACATTTTTGGCAACCGGTTTGGTTAAAATTGAGGGATCATCCACACCGTAATCCTTAAAAACCACGGGAAATTTGGTTTTGATAACTGTTAAACCATCGTTTTTGGAAAGCGTTGCTTTTACTTCTATTTTCCTGGATACTCCGTGTATGGTCAAATCGCCCGATCCGTCAACTTCCAGCTCTTCGTTAATCGTTGAAATGTCCTGGGTAATCTTCCCTTTAAATGTGGCCTGTGGAAATTTATCGCTCTCCATGTATTTATCGTTAAAATGTTCTTTCATGGTTTCGTATTCAAACTCAAATGAATTGATATTTACAGCTATCTCAATAGTTCCGGTTTGAACATCAAGTTTTACCTCCACCTCTTCTGTTACCGCTTCAATATCCGACAAAACAGTATTGGTGTAGAATTCCATTTCTCCATGATCGAAAGTAAGTACCTGGGCCTGCAGGCTACTAAAGGAGAGGACAAATAATCCAAGTAGTAAAAAAGACCTCATTCTTCTGTGTTTCTCATTTGATAAAGCAGGTATCCAACAATTTTAACGGTTTCGCCTAATCGCGGGCTTCCCCAGTCCAACCCAAAATCTGTTCGGTTAAGGGTAAGCGACACTTCAAGAGCCAACATTTCAGCTCTTCCTCCCTGCTTATGACCTTTGTACCAAATATGCGCCTCCTGTTGTTTTTTAACGCCATGAATGTATAATTCTCCCTGCGCAACAAAGGTGCTGTCAGTTAACATTTTTGCTCCCGTTGCGTTAAATGTGATTTCCGGAAATTGTTCAGCATCCAGGAATTGTTCTCCCCTTACCTGTTCCGAAAGATGCTCTGCGATAACCTCAACACTTTTGGGATCCACCATTAAATGAAATGTTGCATCTGCTAATTCATACTTTGAATCTGTTTCGATGGTTCCTTCAAAAACTTTGAATTCGCCTGTACGAACTGAAAAACCTTCCCATCCTGCCTCAAAACGAATGTTTGAATGTGCATTGTCGATTGTCCAGGTATGCTGGGCAAAAGATGAAAAGCAAAATAAAAGACCGGTAATTAAAAAAGATAATTGTTTCATTTTAATATGTAGTTAAATTCAATGAGGAAACATCAGCCGATGCATTTTGTTTTAATCCCTTCCGGCGTTAACATATTTTTAACCTGAGAAAGATGAAAACCGGAAGGCGCCTTTAATACGCTGTTTCGTACAACAGGGAGGTTATGGGTAAAAAACTTTGATGGTTCAGGAACCTGATACAATCGCGCACCAGCGGGCAAGATTACTTCGCCCTCCGTCCGTCGGCCGATGGACGAATCCCTCGTAATTGCGAGCGCAGCGAAGCAATCTAACAGCGAAGGAACGCGATACAATTGCGCACCGGCGGAGTGAAGCAAGCTCAGATGAATTTAATCAGCGCTTGCTTCAAAGGTGACATCCTAATTACAGACAAATGTATCTTAATATAAAAGTTGCCGTAACAATAAAAACAGGTTCGGTGTTTTGTCCTCAATTTTGGAATAGTAATGCAACGCTAACTGTTTTAATTATGAATTCAAGGAAAAGAGAGTCATTATTAATAACCCTTCCTGCATGGGCCTCCTCCCTGTTAACAGCCATTCTTTCATTGTTTCTGGTTTTTATCTATGCCGGAATTGGCTTTTCTATCGGTAAACTTTTGGGCTTCTCAACCCAAGAGCTGGAATCAAACAGCAGTTATGGCAATTTTGCAGCCCACCTGTTAACCGGAATTACCGTTGCAGTAGTGTGTTATTATATTTGTAAGGCACACCCCAAAAGTATTTGGTACTCGCCAATAATTTGCAATGCCATAACCCTTTTGGCCGGACTTGGCAACTATTTTATCGAAGGCAATTCTTTTGTCGTATTTATTGTTCCCTTCGGAATAGGGTGGATACTCTCCGTTATTACATCGTGGCGGGGAGCCATTATTGGCCGGCGTAATCAAGCTGCATAAGTAAGATGATCATGTGTAAAGGAGACGAAGGAACCCGACACAATTGCGCACCGGCAGTGATGAAATAGAAGGTGGATAAGGAAACCCGTAACATTGTGAATTTATTTGCTACAATTGAACAATTCGTAATGTTACTTCATAGTCTTCAAGCTCGGTTGTTTCGGTTGAAACCGGGTAGGGCGATACATTAATCAGTTCGAACGAAAAGCCGGCAACCGTGTCGCTTAGGTTATCGTAAGTGCTTAAGGTAATTGAACCCTGTTGCGGGCGTTCAACATCAATCTTTACATCTGCTTTGCCTGCCCACACACACTCCACATCGACCGGACAACGCGAATCGTTAATTTCAACAATCGAGAATTGCAGGGAATTATCGTTCGATTCATAGTTGCCATGCAACTTAAATTCCTGTTCCAAATCGAAGTTAAACAATTCAGGCAGTACTTCTTTGTGGCACGAAACAATTGTTATTCCAAGCAACACAATAAATACAAATAACTTTCTCATCACGTTTCGTTTTAATTATTTAAATTTTCGACAGAGGTTCTGATTTCTGCCCGTAATAGCTTTTAAGCCTCTTTAAACAGACGGAGAAAAGCACTAAAAGGTTGCGTCGAGGGGGAGTAGTTCAATTAAACCATGTGAAAGGATTTACGCTGCTACAAGATTACTTCGGTCGTTTCACTCCTTCGTAATGACAAATATCCATACAATACAAGGCAGCGGACAACAACAATATTAGTCCCGGCACGATTCACTCCTGTCCGCTGCCCGATACCCACACACAGTACAAGTCATTGCGAGCGGAGCGAAGCAATCTATTTCTTAAGCATTAGGTCTTCCCAATCAGGATTGCGACTATTTATGAGGTCAAGCTTTTTCTTTCGGGAACCAGCTTTTATTTGTTTCTCACGGGCAATAGCATCAGTCATATCCAGAAACAGTTCGTAATAAACCAATTTGTTAATCATGTATCTCGAAGTAAAGGAGTTCTTGAAAAATCCATTTTTATGTTGCTGCATTCGCTGTGTCAGGTTACTGGTTACACCTACATAAAGAACAGAGTTGCCAGAATTGGTTAAGATATAAACATATGCTTCCTTTTTCATATTCGGGTAATTTGGATTAAAGTTATAAAAGATTACTTCAGTCGTTGCTCCCTCAGAAACAAATGAAAGATGCAACAAAGATTACTTCGGTCGTTTCACTCCTTCGTAATGACAAATATCCATACCATACAAGGCAGCGCACAACTGACTTATTCATCCCGGCACAATTCTCTCC
>DASQBW010000771.1:0-2080 GCA_035635015.1 Draconibacterium sp.
CCCCTGGACAACACGGAGTTTTTCGATAGCAAAATGACTTTGTTCGACTGGTTGTGCCAGTTTACTACCGACACAACCGAGATTTATATTCGTGGATACCTGGGGAGAATGTTATTTGCCGGAGACGAAATTTATAAAAAAGTAAATGTACTTTCAGGAGGCGAAAAAATGCGCTGTATGATTGCAAAAATGCAGTTGCTTGATGCCAACGCACTTATCCTGGATACGCCAACCAACCACCTCGATCTGGAATCGATTCAGGCATTTAACAACAACCTGATAAAATACCCGGGTAACGTGTTTATGTCGTCGCACGACCATGAGTTTATTTCATCGGTTTGTGACCGGATTATTGAACTGACCCCTAACGGAATAATCGACAAACTCATGCCTTACGACGAATACATTGAAGACGAAAAAATTCATGCCCTTCGCGAAAAACTTTACGAAAAATAATGATCTTTGTGGCGGTAAAACCCAATAAAACCCAACCGGACTTATACAATAGTATATACCAAAAAAAGATGCACATGAGTACGCAGCAACGCAAAAATATTAAGGTTGGCTTACACGTAGCCATCGTTCTTAAAGAACACCAGCGATCAGGAGAATTAACCTATGGTACCGTTCAGCGGATATTAACTAAATCAGCCATTCACCCACACGGAATTAAAGTAATGCTCGAAAGCGGAGAAGTAGGGCGCGTTCAAAAAATAATGCCGGAAGAATAAGGATTGAGGGACTGAAGAATTGAATATTTCGATTTTGCCATTCTTCTTTGCAAAACTAATTAATTTGACGAACCGCTGAATTGTAAAATTGAGAAAATGTTAACTACCTACTGAGACTGTGACTGGAAACTTGTGAAAGATCTCTCCGCGCACATTCGTCGAGATTGACAATTACCTGAACATTTGTCTTGTCTTCAATCTACTTCGCGGCTACCGTAAAAGCGGTCGAGTATAGAGCCGTCGTTCGCTTCTTTTGATAGCGACTCGATGGTATTTTTGGGCACATTGTAAACGTCGAGTACAATCAGCCCATCGAGGCAGTTATTAAATTTTGGATCCACATTAAACCCGATAATCTCGGCATTGAGTTTAATGTATTTTTTCAGCAACACCGGAAGTCCTGAGTTCTGTTCATCCAAATCGCCAATAGTTTTATCGAGCCGGTTAATATCGTGTTCCATATTTTCCATCAACAGGTTCAGATCAACATTATCGCTTTTAAATTTATAGCTGTTGCGCGGTTTAATATGTTGAGCCATTCGCCAGTTTAAATGGTTCTTCATAATAAACTTAATTATCAGGTCTTTCGACACTTTCGAATAATTGTTACTAATACTTACCGGTCCAATCAAATAACGGTATTCCGGGTTTTTCAACAAAAAATACAAAATACCTTTCCACAGCAAGAACAAAGGCATTGGTTTACGTTGGTATTCTTTAATTACAAACGAACGCCCCAATTCAATACTTTCTTTCAATACAGGTTTGAATTTCTCCGAGATACGGAATAAAGTATGCAGATAAAAACCTCTTCGGCCCAGTTGTTCCATAATATCCTTGCCTTTCCCCAGACGGTAAGCACCAACAATGCGGTCTTCGTCTTCATCCCAGATAAACATTTGGTGATAGTACAAATCAAACTCATCAATATCAATACTGCGGTTAGTGCCCTCTCCCACTTCGCGAAACGTGATCTCGCGCAAACGCCCAATCTCGTTGAGAATGTTTGGAATTTGTTTGGTGGGTGCGCAATAGGCAACATAATTTTTTAACCGAAAAAGGGTATAATTGGCTTTTATCCCTTGGATTTCTTTCTGGATTTTTTCAACTGTAACGGGATCAATTATTACATCGGGTTTCACCTGTTGTTTAAGTGCATAATTAAAAAAGCGCCGTACTTCAATGTCCGATTCCATACCGTACGTTTTGGCACGTAAAAATCTCCCAAACTGATACACATCTTTATAAGAATCCTGCTCATCAACTTTTATGGGACTACCAATTCGCAGCTTTATTTTCTTGTGTCTTTTTCGTAAAATCTCCGACGGCAATCGCGCACTCTTTAATGA
>DASQBW010000772.1:0-3260 GCA_035635015.1 Draconibacterium sp.
TACATAAACAACCTGTTAGTTAATTATTTAAATCAACATGATTATTTGGCAGATGGGGCAATAACCGGACACGGTGGAATGAAAAAGCTGGATAGTTCCAGTTACGATCTGGTTTTATGCGACTTCAGGCTCCCAGACAACGATGGATTGCAAATCTTAAAGCATTCTAAATCAAAAAAAAATAACCTGCCTATTATAATAATGACTGCCTACGCCGATGTAAAGATGGCTGTTAAGCTAATTAAAGCCGGTGCCTTCGATTACGTTACCAAACCTATTCAACCCGAAGAAATTCTGGAACTCATTGATCGAGCTATAAAGTCAGAAAATAAAAACGAAGACAGCCAATCGTTTCACGAAAATTTTATTGTTGGCACTTGCTCCACAATGCAAGATATTATGCAACAGATAGATATTGTTGCACCTACAGAATTAACAGTCATTATAGAAGGCGAAACCGGGGCAGGAAAAGAATACATTGCCAAAGCCATACATTATGCAAGCCACCGAAGTAATAAACCGTTTGTAGCGGTTGATTGTGGTGCAATACCCAGGGAACTGGCAAACAGCGAACTTTTTGGCCATGTTAAAGGTGCATTTACAGGCGCGGTTAACGATAAAAAGGGCGTTTTTGAGCAAGCAAAAGGTGGTACCCTCTTTTTAGACGAAGTAGGCAATCTGCCCTACGAGAATCAGGTTAAACTTCTCAGAGCTTTACAAGAACGCGTTATCAGCAGAGTTGGGGCTAATAAATCCATAAAAGTAGATGTTCGTTTAATTGCTGCAACTAATGAAGACCTGACCCAAAAAGTAGTGGAAAATGAATTCCGAGAAGACCTCTTTCATCGATTAAACGAATTTCGCATTCAATTACCACCACTCAGACAACGTGGTGAAGACCTTTTCGAGTTCGTGGATTTTTTTATCAGGAAAGCAAACCAAACCTTTAACAAACAGGTCCAGGGCATTGACGATGATGTTAAGAAGCTTTTCGAGAATTACAATTGGTGGGGAAATATACGCGAATTACAAAATATAATAAACCGCTCGGTTCTGCTGTGCAAAGCTGATTACATTAAACCTGAAGTACTCCCCGACGAAATAAGACTAAATAATCTTTTTGTAAACAGTAAAAACAAACAGTCTGCCCTATCAGGAACCCAAAACATCGATCTCAAGGAACTCTCACATATTACCGAAAAAGAAATGATAAACGAGGCATTGGCTAAAACAAATTTTAATAAAACCAAAGCAGCCAAACTTTTAAATATTGACCGTAAAACACTCTACAATAAAATTAAACTGTACGATATTGATTTGATCAAATAGCATCATAAGTATCTCTTCCCCAATGTCTTAATTAAAAGACCTATAAGTCTGTAGAAATTCGCCACGATTGGGGACTCATTCAACATCATAGTTTTTCAGCGTATCCTCTTTACCACGCTTAAATAAAGTCGTTTAGCTCTCCCACCTATCAATCCCGAAGTTGGCATGGGTTTTTCTATAGGATATTTAACAACTTTACAAATCCGGAATATTAAAAAGTGAGGAGCCCTTAAGGTTGTTTTCAACCTTAAGGCATATCCTTCAGTTATAATCGAATAAAGCAAATTGAAGGAAGCACTAGCTGCCTCTCTCTGTATTTATTGAAATAATAAGCACTGAAACAAAAGACATCAAAACGAGTAGGAACTACTGAAAATTACGCAGTCTGCAAAATTACATATTATGGCATACTCATTACCAGATTTAGGATACGATTACGATGCACTTCAATCCCGCATCGATGGCAGGACAATGGAGATACGATATATAAAGCATCGTGCATTTTCGCTGAAAAAATTTAATGCGGTAATTCAAGACACAACGCTCGAAGATAATATACCAAAAGCCATATTTGCTGAAAACTCGAAACATAACGAGGAAGTGCGTAAATAAGGAGGTAGCTTTTTAAATCATACACTTTTTTGGCAAAAAGGTAAAAACTATCATAAATGAGTTACAATAGTATAAAAACTATGATTAAAGATATTGAAACGTATACAACAAAAGTGATGGACAAAGTAAGTAACTGGTTTGATTCGTTTATTACGATGCTACCAAATTTTGTTGTGGCCATCATTGTTGTAATACTTACTATCCTCATCGCAAAATTAGTTCGCAAATTGGCTTATCGCATGATGGGCAAAATTACACACAACGAAGCCATTAACCGTTTAACTGCTTCCATCGCCTTTTTCTTAGCACTTGCAGGTGGCTTTTTTATTGCTTTACGTGTATTAAGCCTCGACAAAACAATTACCTCTATGTTGGCAGGATTAGGTATAGTTGGATTGGCGCTGGGTTTTGCATTTAAAGATATTGCCGCCAACTTTATCGCCGGTATTTACCTGGCCATCAAGAGTCCGATTAATGTTAACGACATTATCGATTACCAGGGTGAAATGGGAAGAGTAAAGGAAATAGGACTGCGCTCAAGTACCATCCTTACTTTCCAGGGACAGGATGTGATCATTCCTAACCGCTTGATCATGCAGGAAAAGTACACGCATTTTAGTATAAACAGCGAACGACGAATCGATTTGGATGTCGGCATTTCGTATGGCGATGATCTTGACAAAGTGGAAGAAGTAACTTTAAAGGCGATCAGTGACATTCCTTATTTGAAAGGAGGCAAACCAATAGATTTGTATTTTAAGGAATTTGGCGACAGTGCTATTGTTTTTACTGTTCGCTACTGGATTGAATACAAAGTAGAGGACTATTTGCGCTACCTGCGCGCACAAAGTCAGGGAATTAAAAACATTAAAAAAGCATTCGATCAAAACGACATTACTATTACTTTCCCAATTCGCACAATCGACTTTGGAATAAAAGGCGGTAAATCGTTGGCAGATATGATGACGGAAAGTGGATTAAATAATCAACACAAAAAATAAAATATTATGATTTTACATGAAAAAAGCTGTAAATCGTTTCCTGATGGAACTGCTCCATTAAACGAAAAGGAAATAACAGATTACATAACAAAGGTATCAAGCGGTTGGCAAGTGTTTGAAGGGAAACGTATTAAGAAAGAGTTTCCGTTCAAAAATTTTAAGCAAAGTATGGCATTTGCACAGATGGTTGCTTTAGTGGCCGAAAAAGAAGATCATCATCCGGATATGTGCATTCATTATGGTTCGGTTGAAATAGAATTGACAACACATTCGATTGGAGGCTTATCGGAAAATGATTTTATTGTGGCCGCGAAGATC
>DASQBW010000773.1:0-2364 GCA_035635015.1 Draconibacterium sp.
TTCGTTAACCGACCGGCGGGGAAGCAACTCGCTGCACCTGCTTTCGGGGCGCGATGTGGCCGGGAAATTACTCAGCGTAAAACAGTTGGTAAGCATCCTAGAAAACAGAGGAACTGCTGTAATTTATATGGGGACAAAAGTGCTGGAGGAAATTTATGAAGCGCTCGATACAGTTCATCGGGAATGTATTCAGACTACTATTGTGTCGCGATCGGGACGGAGCGATGCACAGAAGTTTAAAGGAACTTTGGAAGAGATGGTTGCTTTGAATAGTGAAACTCCGGTTAAAACTCCGGCTTTGATTTACCTCCGAATGGAATGCTAAGCGTAAATCGATAGCAACGAAATAGCTATAAGAACAACCGCTATAGAATAATAAATCAAAACTTTCTTAAAACGGCTCTGACTTTTTTCGGTGAGAAATGAAGATATTAATCCGAGGTTGGCAATAAATAGCGCGAACAACATCAGCACGATGTGTTCAACCGGCCAAAGTCTTTTCGATACCATGTTGGTACTTTCATCGGGGACGTAATGAAAATCAAATCCCGCACCAAGGTTGGTAAACATTATCAGTCCTAGAATGAGTTGTAGGTATAATGCCACAATAAAAGCAATGGCAACATACTTGTCGGTTTTGGCGTAGGGAAGATGATGATTTATTCCACGAACCGAGCGGTAAATCAACGTAACCGCCAATAGTAAAAATGACACACTAACAATGTCGTGTATTATTTTTACTACGTCGGATGTGATTATCGCACTCAGATTCGTCATTTCTTAATTTATTACAAAAAGTTTATTGGTTCCAGTTTGCATTTTTGATCCAGTCGACAACGAATTTAGCATTTTCAACCGGAATGCCGGGAACAAAACCATGACCTACGTTAAAAATCCATTTGTCTTCTTCTGCTCCAAACGAAAGGTATTCCTGCAACTTTGCTTCAATTACTTCCTGGTTGGCAAATAAAATACGCGGATCAAGATTTCCCTGAATTCCCATGTCTGCCGGGATCATTTCGCGTGCTTCTTTAATTGGTACCTGCCAGTCGACACTGATAAAGTCGGCATCGCCTGGTTGTAATTGTTTTAAACCGGTTCCCAAACCTTTTGGTAAGAAAATGGTTGGCGTACCTGTTTTCATTACTGCCGCTGATATTTTTCGTACAAACGGCATAATCAATTCCATATATAAATCAGCAGGAATAAGTCCTGCGTGCGTTTCAAAAATCTGAAAAGCAGCAATGCTATGTTTTATCTGGTTTAATGCATACTCAATCGATAAATCGGTAATGGCACCTAACAGTTGTTTTGCCAGCTTTTTGTCTTTATACAACAGCGAAACTGCATCAGGGAACGTGTGGTTTGTTCCCAATCCCTGCACCATGTAACAAAGTGTGGTAAACGGAGCTCCGCAAAAACCGATCAGTGGGAAATCCGCTGGTTTGGTTTCCTGAATTTTATCGATAACATCATAAATGTATTCCAGTTTTGTGGCGTCCGGATTAATCAGTGACATCGGATCGTCAAGATCTTTCAAAGCAGTTGCAAATCGTGGCCCCGAATCGGTAAATGTCAATTCCATTCCCATCGCCTCGGGAATTACAAGAATATCGGAAAAAAGAATCGCTGCGTCAACGCCCAAATCGTAAACCGGGAGCAGTGTAACTTTGGCTGCCAGTTCCGGATCGCGCATCAGTGCTGCAAAACTGTACTGCTTTCTCATTTCAAGGTACGACGGCAAAACTCTTCCCGCCTGACGCATAAACCACACCGGTGGCCGTTTTGTTTTTTGCCCCTCAAGTGTTTTTATAAATATTCCTTTTTTCATCTATTTTGGTATTTCTTTCTTATCAACAAAATTTGTGTAACTATCTGGAAAATATCTCCAACTGTGTAGATTGATATGATTGAATGGATTGATGAGATTGAGTTGGTCTGTATCAATCTCCGATCAATTTTTAATCAATCTTTTTTCAATCTCTTATCTTCCTATACTAATTGTTTTAAGGCGTTTAAATTGGCGTTGATGATGTTGTCGATGTCTTCGTCAGTATGTGCATACGAAACAAACAAACATTCAAACTGCGACGGCGCGATGTACATACCGCTCTCCAATGACATTTTGAAATATTCTGCATAACGTGCAGTATCTGCACTCATTGCTTCCTCATATGAGCTCACTTTTTCTTCATTGGTGAAAAACAAGGTCATCATCGATCCAACACGGTTCAACACTGCTTTGATACCTGTTTCTTTCAGATTGTTGCGAATTCCTTCTTCCAGCTTTTTAGCTTTTCGCTCCAATTCCGGGTAGAAGTCGGCAGTGTTCAGAATCAGTTTCAACATGGTGCTTCCGGCCGC
>DASQBW010000774.1:0-8732 GCA_035635015.1 Draconibacterium sp.
CGGGGCCGGCAAAAAAGAGCATTTTCGCTTCGGTAGAGAACTGTTGAACAATCCAGTTTGTCATTTGCAGCGAAGCACGTTCCATTAATTCAATATCAGTAATGGGTTCGTTTTCGATGGTGTACTTATCTATTGCGGCTATTTGTTTTGTAGTGAATAACTTCATTTTTAAACGGGCTGAAAGTTGCATGAACTAAACGATTTACTTTCTAAGTATGCAACTTTGATTTTATGTAAGTTATAAAAAAATGGAGGTAAAATTCAGAATTCGCGCAGAAAATTATGGCAGGAAATTTAAATCTTCATTTAATCCCACTCCCAGCCAATACTTGTTTTAAATACGTAATCGTTTTTCGAAACATCAACCAGCGGATTACTATCGAAGTTATGCACGTAGCTAAGTTTTACGTAGAAGTCGAGCGGCAAGTCGTATTTCAGCGAAGTATCCAGGTCGATACGCCAACGTCCCCAATCGGAGAAACTGGGATAACTGGTTAGTTTAAACTGGAACGACAGGTCGCCTAAATCATAGGCATTAAAATCAAACAATCCCAGCCCCTCATAACTTCCCTGTCGGGTAGACTCATCGCCTCCATATTTTTCCTGCGAGAAAGCCAAGCCCAAACCAGATTGCATATAAAGATGATTGGTTCGAATAATGTATAATCCCATACCTGTACGAAATGTAGAACGCAAATCAAGCATCTGTTCGCTGTTGCTCAAAAATTCGACACCACTAAATATCATACCATTTCCCCACACATCGCGAATCAGACTAACTCCGCCTTCTGTACGCTCAGTAGGATCAACATCATTCTGGAAAGTTCCAACATTATTAAATTTTGCATCAATATTCCATTTTATACCACGGTAACTGGCTTTAGCTGCAGCCGACGTTTGCCTTACATTGTTGGCCTTTGCAACCGATAATCCGGCATCAATCGAGATTATGATACGATCAATAAATCGTTGTTCCAATGTACTTAGTTCTACAATCTCATTCAAATTAATACTTGTGTTCCCATCCAGCGATAATATGGTCAGCTTTTTTGGTTCGGCAGGTATATATTGTAAACCTCCATTGTACTTTTTGCCACTCTCGGTGTAAATTATAAGCATTCGTGTACATGAAATGCCCTCAATCTCTTTCCACTCGATTTGAAATTCCTTATCGGCATAATCCGTATCGTAAACCAGCACCCCCCGTTGCATCGATTTTATTTCGCCCACCAATACATCTCCGTTCGAGGTGTATATTTTATCGGTTTGGGCAATGATTTTTGTGCTTAAAAAAAGAAGCAGAATTAAAAAAGTGGTGTGCTTTTGTAGCATGGTTGAAAGATTTTAAATCGTGAAAAAATTACGTTTTTTAAACAAACTATCCAATAATTAGCCGAATTTTTTCAATCCTGAATCATCAGGTTATTTGATAAACGATTGAACCTGACCAATATCAAGTTGGTTAACCTTAAAAGATTTTTATATTTGCCATCCCACTCAAAAACTGAAGTAAAAAACAATGGTATGCCAGTAACTGAAAATGTAGCACCACTTATTAAAAACGATGCCGTAGTATTAGGAATTTTATTGGCCCTTTTAGCCATTATATTTTACACCAGTAATTCATCCCGGCCCATATTTAAAAAATTTTACAGCGTTATTCCAATGCTGCTACTCTGTTATTTTCTGCCGAGTTTACTTACAACCTTTAATATTGTCGATGGCGAAAATTCGCAGTTGTACTATATGGCATCGCGTTACTTACTGCCGGCAAGTTTGGTTTTACTTACCTTAAGCATCAATTTAAAAGAGGTATTTAAATTGGGTAGCAAAGCACTAATAATGTTCATTACCGGTACATTTGGTGTTATTATTGGTGGGCCCATTGCAATTTTGCTAAGCTCGTTAATTAATCCTGATATCGTTGGAGGAGCAGGTCCCGAAGCCGTTTGGCGGGGAATGACTACCATTGCCGGGAGCTGGATTGGGGGTGGTGCCAACCAGGCGGCTATGTACGAAATTTTTAAACCATCGGATCATTTGTACTCAATAATGATTACGGTAGATGTTCTGGTTGCCGAAGTTTGGATGGCCGTTTTGTTGATCGGCGTTGGAAAATCAAAACAAATCGATAAGTATTTTAAAGCCGATGCCAGCAGTGTTACCCATCTAAAAGATCACATGCATGAATTCAGTCAGAAAATAGCACGAATACCAAGTACTACCGATATTATGGTCATTGCAGCCATTGGGCTTGGCGTTACCGGTTTTGCACATTGGGTATCAGATTGGATTGCGCCATATATCGAGGTTCATGCCCCGGTGCTAAACAAGTTTAGTTTAACTTCTGAATTCTTCTGGTTAATTATTTTGTCGACCAGTATTGGCATTGCTTTGTCGTTTACAAAACTTAGAAATTATGAGGGAGCCGGTGCTTCAAAAGTCGGTACCGTATTTATATACATTTTGGTAGCAACCATCGGGATGAAAATGGATGTTGGCAAGATTTTCGACAACCTCGGCCTGTTTTTGGTTGGTGGCATCTGGATGGCGTTTCATGTAATCCTGTTGATCATTGTCGGGAAACTGATCAGGGCTCCCTATTTCTTCCTGGCTGTTGGGAGTAAAGCAAATATCGGCGGAGCTGCCAGTGCCCCGGTTGTGGCGGCTGCATTTCATCCGTCGCTGGCTCCGGTTGGTGTTCTGCTGGCGGTATTAGGATATGCCCTGGGCACATACGGTGCCTGGCTATGTGGATTGATTATGCAGGTTGTAGCTCACACATAGCATTAAATAATGCGAGAATGGAGTAAAAACTAATATCAAGAACTACTGCTGTTCTAGGTATATTGTTTTAAGCCAAACAAATTGAAAACTTCGTGGAGGGCCACAAAAATTATAATGGCCACAAGGATTATAACCGTTACAAGCATAGCCCTTTTTATAAAGCGGTTTCGTTTCTCCAACTCCAGCATCTTAGCTATTTTGCCAATCTTGCTGTATACTTTTTTTAATGCAATATCATTGTCTTTAATGATATAATCGAAAGCCCCGTATTTTATTGAGTTAACAGCTACTTCCATATCTTCGTTGGCTGTTAAGAAAATAAATTCCGAATTTTTGCTTCGCTTTTTAACCGCTTGCAGTACTGCAATTCCTGTTGAGTCTTCCAGGTGATAATCCTGAATGACAATATCAGGACGTTCTCCGCTTTTTATTGCATTTAAACAGTCATTACCGTTGTAAAAAGATTTTAGGTTTTTTAGCCCTTGTTTCTCAAGAAAATCAACCACCAGTTTATGGTAAAGTTTGTTATCTTCAACTACATAGATTAGCAGATTTTTATTCACGTCCCAAGTTCTTTAAGATTTTAACATTTAAAAATACAATTTATATTATATTTTCAAAGCTTATGGCCAATTTCCCCGGTATATTAGGAAAAATAAGCCAACCATTTTTTATACCACTAACATAAATTCATCCGCTGCTTTAAAATTCTTTTGTACTTTAGCCTAAAATCAAGATCTTTTCATGAATAAGAACCTACTGCTTTCAATTCTTATATGGATTGCTTGTGTACAGACTTCTACTGCACAAGAAACCACATACAGTTTAGTAGAAAACATCTCCTATATCGGCGATAAAAATGCTTCAGAATACGCACAGAAGCGCTGTAAAATTGACATTTATTATCGCGAAATCAAAACCAATTACACTATGGTAGTTTGGTTTCACGAAGGTGGAATAACCGACACCGGAAGTTTTGCTAAAGAAATTACAGTACCCGGCAAATAAAACGAACGACATGAAACAATACTCCATTGGCCTTTTAACCACGCTTCTGTTAAGTTTCTTAATTATTGAAACAGCGATTGCCCAGAAACATGACTTCTCGGGAAACTGGTCGGGCAAGATAACACTCCCCACTGGCGAGCTGGAGCTAATTTTTAAAATCACCCAAATCGAAGGAAGATACACAGCCAAAATGGATGTTCCCAAACAAGGTGCCACCGATTTACCGGTTGGTGATGTACTGGTAATTGGTGATAGTGTATCGATGGCAGTTCCCGTGATCCTTGGTAATTATTCAGGCGATTTATCAACGTCCGACTCAATTACCGGAAAATGGAGACAGAGCGGAATGTCATTCGATGTAAACCTTGTACGAATTGACAAAGTGGCACCGTTGCTACGTCCGCAAACACCGGAACCTCCATTCCCATATCTTTCAGAAGAAGTGGTTTACACCAATACGGAATCGGAGCTAAAACTGGCCGGAACCATTACTATCCCGAAAAATGCACAGGCATGTCCGGCAGTGGTAATGATTACAGGATCGGGTGCTCAGGACCGTGATGAAACGATTTTCGGGCACAAACCTTTTGCCATAATCGCAGATTATCTAACCCGAAACGGGATTGCCGTTCTGCGTGTTGATGATAGGGGTATTGGCGGCTCGGAAGGAAGTGTTTCCTCATCAACAAGCCTCGATTTTGTTGGCGATGTAATAGCCGGAGTAGAGTTTTTGAAAGACCGAAAAGAGATTGACCCGAAAAAAATTGGACTGATCGGACACAGCGAAGGCGGACTGATTGCACCGATTGCCGTTACCGAATCAAAAGATATTACGTTTATAGTAATGATGGCCGGCCCCGGAACAGTTGGCGAACAAATTTTATACGAGCAAGGGGCTTTAATTGCCAGGGCTTCCGGTCTCCCCGACTTTTCGATTGAACAGCAAAAACTCACACAGCAGAAAATTTTTGATGTTCTGAAAAGCGAATCCGACACAGCCAAAGCAAAGGAAAAACTGCGTGAAACGCTTTCGCAAGGAATGTACGCAGAAATGAACGATGCCATGAAGAAAGCCATCGATAATGAGATCTCGAATGTGAACTCTGAATGGTTTCGCTTTTTCCTGACTTATGATCCAAAACCAATTCTGGAAAAAGTAAAATGCCCGGTGCTTGCGCTTAACGGAGCAAAAGACCTGCAGGTACCTGTATCGAACCTCGAAAAGGTTATTAAAGCCGTAAACTCCGGTGGTAACATGAGCGTTGATACAGTTCGGTTCGCCAATCACAATCACTTATTTCAGAACTGCGAAACAGGCTCGACAGCCGAATATGCACAAATTGAAGAAACTATCGATCCGGAGGTTTTAAAGACCATGAAAGACTGGATTATGGAGCAAACTAAGAAATAAGATGGAACTAAACACCCAACGCTTATTACTTCGCCCGGTTGGAGCAAATGACAAACAGGCGATTTTGGCCTATCGATCGGATGCAGAAACCAATAAATACCAGGGCTGGATACCAAAAACAATTGACGATGTAGAAACTTTCATGGGGAAGTTGTCTGCTGAATTTAACGTGCCCGACACCTGGTTTCAGCTGGCAGTGCTTGATAAAAACAGTAAGGAGCTAATTGGCGATATCGGCATTCATTTTATAGATGAGCAACAAGTTGAAATAGGTTACACCATTGCCAAACAACACCAGGGTTTAGGATTTGCCACCGAGGCTGCAAAAGCTGTTATCGACTACCTGTTTGGCGAATTGAAAAAACACCGGATTACCGCCTCCATCGATCCCGGGAATATCGCGTCTGTTGCTTTGCTCGAAAAACTTGGTTTCCGAAAAGAGGCGCATTTTATTGAAAGCCTGTTTCTAAACGGGAAATGGGTTGACGATGTGATTTATGCACTGCTTGGCAGGGAATGGAACAGGAGCAAGTAAATTGTCCGAATCTATTGATAACTGCCTTATGCCTTTATCAAACAAAAATTGCCTGATCAGAATCAAACAGGCAATTTTTGTAGATATTTACATACATTTAAATCCTATGGCATAATCATATCTACCAATTTCACCATTTCTTTTCCGCCTTTGGGTTTTAATTCCATAACTAAACCTACACCCGGTTTGTAGAATTTATGTTCACGCTCTCCCGGCTCAAGCGGAGTCCATTCCATGGTTTCCAAACAGCCTTCGAAAGTATCGTAATCAATCTCGACAGTTTTGTTAAGATTTATAACCATCGCCATATCTTCGGCCTCATCTTCATAGTATTCCTGTTGGTACTTCATCCCCATTTTTGGATTGGCAGGCATCAACATTCCCGGTAAAGCTTCATCTTCTCCGGCTTCCCAGGAACCTTCTGTTCCGATAAACTCTCCATCTTCCCACTCTTCGCTGTATTCACCAAAATACCATACATTACCCTGGTCATCCTCTGCAAACCAGTCGTTAGTTGCTTCAATGAGTTCTCCATCCAACCAGGCTGTGTCTGAAACAACTGTAGTCCAAACTCCCATTATTTCCTTAGTGGCATCTGTAACTGTTACCTTAATCGTTTCTAATCCATCTTCAGTTTCGCCTTCATAAATAAATACTTTACCAGTTTCGAAGGCAACAAAATCGTTTGAAAAACCGGCTACAAATGCCCCTGACCCAGGGAACTCGGGCAGAAAAGACATACTTTTTAGAACCACTTGAGAATTTTCGTCTACAACAGGATTGTCATCTCCCGTTAAATCACATCCAGTAAACATCACTCCCCAAAAAAATACAATAAGCATGGGCACAAAGGCACATACAATAATCCTTCTCTTCTTTCTCATGACAAATAATTTTAGTTAATACACTCTAAATAAATGCTTTTGGGGTACCTGTGTATTGGATTCTGGCTTGTACAACTGTATTGAAAATATACGAGGTAACCGGCATAGAGTTACTAGCAGATTAATATATGTTGTCAGTTGGAGCGTCAATATTCTTTACTTATAATTAGAGCTTACTTGTTGAAACCGTCCCACTTTTTAATCTCGCTTTTTTTAAATTACTTTTGGTAGCTAATAATTATCCGGAACAAATAAACATCGTGGATTTGGTTTACAGGTAAAATGAATTAACATGACAAAACAATATTTTCAACTTTTTGTAGATACCGGCGGAACTTTTACCGATTGTATTGGCATCGATGAATCAGGACAGGAATATCGCCAAAAAGTTTTGAGCAGCAGTAGCCTGCGTAGTACCGTTCACAAAGTAATCTCGGCAAATCAGTGTGTAATAGCTGATGCATGGAAGCTGGATCGCGATATTTTTAAAGACTTCTCATTTCGCCTGCTACAACAAAAATTCACCGAAAGAAAGGTTGTTTCATTTGATGTCCAGAATAAGATACTTGAGCTCGATGCAGCTTGTCTGACACCAGAAATGGAGGGCATTAATTTTGAGCTCACTTCACACGAAGAAGCGCCTGTTTTAGGGGCAAGGCTGATCACTCAAACCGGATTGAACGAAGCTTTTCCGGATATGTACCTTAAACTCGGTTCAACTAAAGGAACCAATGCTTTACTGGAAAACAAAGGTGCCAAAACGCTTTTGATTGTCACAAAAGGGTTTGCCGATTTGCTGGAAATTGGCAACCAGGCCCGCCCCGATATTTTTGCAATAAACGTAAAAAAAACCAGGCAACTTACGCACCGAGTTATTGAAGTTGACGAACGCATCGACTCAAACGGCAAAATATTAAAGCCTCTTGATCTTGATGAACTCAAAAATAAGTTGAACAAAGAAAATATTATCGAAATAGAATCGGTTGCCATCACACTGATGAACGCCTTTATTAATCCGGAACACGAGCAACAGCTGTCGCAACTACTTAAAGAAAATGGTTTTCAGTTTGTCGCCACTTCAACAGAATTGTCACCACTTATTAAGATTTTGAATCGTGCCGAAACAACGGTTGTCAATGCCTATCTTTCTCCCATTATACACAACTATGTAAACCGCATTGCTGAAAAAACAGGTAGGAACTTGTTCCGGATTATGACCAGTGCCGGCGGTTTGGTATCGGCTGATAAATTCCATCCGAAGGACAGTCTTTTGAGTGGCCCGGCCGGAGGTGTTGTTGGTGCCCGCGAAATAGGACAATGGGAAGGTTACACTCAACTCATTACCTTTGACATGGGCGGCACCAGCACCGATGTTTCGCGTATCGACGACGAGTTCGACTATCGTTACGAGCTGCAACTTGGCGATGCGAGGATAAACAGTCCTGCCATTGCCATTGAAACAGTGGCTGCGGGTGGCGGCTCCATTTGCGGTTTTGATGGCTATAAACTTTTTGTTGGCCCTGAAAGTGCAGGGGCATATCCCGGACCGGCTTGTTATGGTGCCGGAGGACCTCTAACCATTACCGATGTAAACCTGCTTTTAAACCGACTCGATGCCAGCCAGTTTGGGATCCCGGTTTTCAGTTACGAAGCTGAAAAGCGACTGGAGGAGTTGCTCGATGCAATGGAGAATAGCACAGGAGAGAAACCTTCAGCCACCACAGTATTAAATGGATTTATTGCGATTGCCAACGAGATTATGGCCGGAGCTATTCGGAAAATTTCTATCACAAAAGGTTACGATCCGAAAAACTATGCACTGGTAGCATTTGGTGGTGCCGGCGGGCTGCATACCTGCGACATTGCCGAAATTCTTAGTATACAAAACATTCTTCTGCCCAAAGATGCAGGGCTGTTAAGTGCCTACGGAATTGGAAATGCAAGTGTTGAACGTTTCGCCGAAAAGCAAGTACTACGGGACCTAAAACATGTTGAGAATCTGCTTCCTGACTGGTTTAAAGAAATTGAAACAAAAGCTACAAAAAAACTACAAAAAGAAGGTTTCGATAGAGAGAAAATAAACATCCGACAGCGAATGGTATTTATG
>DASQBW010000775.1:0-2840 GCA_035635015.1 Draconibacterium sp.
TTCAACTGCTGGTGCAGCTTCAGCAACAGGTGCATCAGCTTTTTTAGCACCACCACGACGTGAACGACGTTTTTTAGGTGCTGCAGCTTCTTCTTTTGAAGCCAACATCGCTTCGTTGAAGTCAACCAATTCGATGATACACATTTCAGCATTGTCGCCTAAACGGTTACCGGTTTTAAGAATACGAGTGTATCCTCCCGGACGATCAGCAACTTTAACAGCTACTTCACGAAACAATTCCGAAACAGCATCTTTGTCTTGCAAGTGACTGAAAACCACCCTGCGAGAATGTGTTGTATCTTCTTTTGCCTTAGTAATAAGTGGCTCAACGTACATACGCAAAGCTTTCGCTTTAGCAACAGTAGTTGAAATTCTCTTATGCGCGATAAGCGAACTTGCCATATTCGCCAACATCGCTTTACGATGTGGTGCTTTACGGCCTAAATGATTAAATTTCTTATTATGTCTCATTGCCTTTTACTCCTTATCAAGTTTATACTTGGAAATATCCATTCCAAAATTCAGTCCCATGTTATCTAAAAGGTCATCCAATTCGGTTAACGATTTTTTACCAAAGTTTCTGAATTTCAGCAGGTCGTTTCTGTTGTAGGTAACCAGGTCTCCTAATGTATCTACATCCGCAGCTTTCAAACAGTTCAAAGCACGAACCGACAGATCCATATCAACCAGTTTAGTTTTCAACAACTGACGCATGTGCAGTACTTCTTCATCAAACTCTTCGTTTGCAAATTTCTCATCTGTATCAAGAGTAATCTTTTCATCTGAGAATAGCATGAAGTGATAGATCAGAATTTTAGCTGCTTCTTTTAATGCATCTTTCGGGTGAACAGAACCATCGGTAGCAATATCCAGAACTAATTTTTCGTAGTCGGTTTTTTGCTCAACACGATAGTTTTCAACAGCGTATTTTACCTTTTTAATTGGTGTGTAGATCGAGTCGATCGGAATTACACCAAATTCTTCTTCAACCGGTTTGTTTTCAACAGCAGGGACGTAACCACGTCCTTTGCTGATGGTCAATTCCATTTGAATCTTCACATCCGGCTCCATTCTGCAAATTACCAACTCAGGATTCAGTACTCTGAAACCGGTCATAAATTTGTTAATGTCTCCGGCAGCAAATTCTTCTTGTCCGGTAATTGAAATCGATACTTTTTCGCTGTCAAAATCTTCCACCTCGTTTTTAAAACGAACTTGCTTCAGATTAAGGATAATATCAGTTACATCTTCAATAACTCCTTTAATCGTAGAAAACTCATGGTCAACACCTTCAATTTTAACAGTTGTAATTGCATAGCCTTCCAACGACGATAACAGAATACGACGAAGTGCATTACCTATTGTAATACCGTATCCCGGTTCCAGGGGACGAAACTCGAATTGTCCGAACTTGTCATCGGATTCTAACATTATTACCTTGTCAGGCTTTTGGAATGCTAATATTGCCATAATATTCTAAGTAATTTTATTATTTTGAATACAACTCTACGATTAGTTGCTCTTTGATGTTTTCAGGAATTTCTTCACGTTCCGGACGGTTCAGGAATTTTCCGGCCATTTGTTCGCCGTCCCATTCTAACCATTCGTACTGTGAGCTTCTGCGCGATTGCAATGAGCCAGTAATTTCTTCCAACGATTTTGATTTCTCGCGAACGCCAATCACGTCGCCAGACTTAAGGGTATACGATGGAATATTTACTAAATTTCCGTTAACAGTAATATGTTTGTGTGTTACAAACTGACGTGCAGCAGCACGTGTTTTAGCAATACCCATACGGAATACAACATTGTCGAGACGAGACTCTAACAACTGAAGCAACACCTCACCGGTAACACCTTTCGCAGCTTGCGCTTTTTTGAAAAGTGTGCGGAATTGTCTTTCCAATACACCGTAAGTGTATTTTGCTTTTTGTTTCTCTTTTAACTGCAGCCCGTATTCTGAAGTTTTTCTTCTTTTAGAAGATAAACCGTGCATCCCCGGAGGGTAGTTTTTGTGTTCGAAAACTTTATCCGGTCCGAAGATTGGTTCTCCGAATTTACGAGCGATTTTAGATTTTGGTCCTCTATATCTTGCCATTTCCTTTTCGTTTTAAAATTAAACTCTACGTCTTTTAGGTGGCCTGCAACCGTTGTGCGGAAGCGGTGTTACATCTACAATTTCAGTAACCTGGATACCGATAGTAGCCATAGCTCTGATTGCTGATTCACGACCGTTACCAGGTCCTTTAACATATACCTTAACTTTACGTAGTCCAAGGTCGTAAGCAGTTTTAGCGCACTCTTCTGAAGCTACCTGAGCAGCATAAGGAGTATTCTTTTTGGAACCACGGAATCCTTTTTTTCCAGCTGACGACCAAGAGATTACCTCTCCGTTCATGTTTGTCAGCGTAACGATAATATTGTTGAAAGACGAGTGGATATGAGCCATACCATTGGCCTCAACAACCACTGTTCTCTTTCTACTTGATCCTGTTTTTTTTGCCATAACTCAAATTCCTTATTTAGTGGCCATTTTTTTGTTAGCAACAGTTTTACGTTTTCCTTTACGGGTACGTGCGTTGTTTTTTGTGCTCTGTCCGCGAACCGGTAAACCGATACGGTGACGAATACCACGGTAACAACCAATATCCATTAAACGCTTAATGTTCATTTGAACTTCAGATCTTAGCTCACCTTCTACCTTGAAGTTATTACCAATAACTTCACGTACAGCTGCCAAATCTTCATCGTTCCAATCCTGAACTTTCAGGTTACTATCTACACCTGCTTTTTCAAGGATTGTGATGGCTCTGCTGCGGCCAATACCATAAATATAGGTA
>DASQBW010000776.1:0-5606 GCA_035635015.1 Draconibacterium sp.
GTGTTGCTGCCCAAAGATTTTAAGCTAAAGAAAAGTCTGCGACAGCTACTCAACAAAGGGATTTTTGAATTGCGTATCGACACCGCTTTTCGCGAAGTAATTACAGCATGCAGTAAAACCAAACGCCGCCACGAAGATGAAACCTGGATTACCGGCGGTATTATCGACGGCTATGTACAACTGCATAAACTGGGTTATGCCCACTCCTTCGAAACTTATTTTGAAGGAGAGCTGGTTGGTGGATTGTACGGCATTTCGCTGGGGAATTGTTTTTTTGGCGAATCGATGTTTTTTACCAAAACCGATGCCAGCAAATTTGCCTTTTACCACCTGGTACAGTTTGCCCTGAAAAATAACTTTGCTTTTATCGATGCGCAACAACCTACCGACCATCTGGCAAGTTTGGGCGCCAAACCTATTCCGCGAAAAGATTTTTTGGAAATGCTGGGAAAGCGTTGCAAAGGGATGCTTTGCGGAGGAGGTGGAAGGAAATGTTGGAATACTGAAGACGCTAATCTGTAGATTGATACATATTATTTGTAGATTATATAACAGATAACCGAATCACAAAATTTTCCTCTAACATCCATACCAAATAATTATGTCCTTTTGATATTGTTCAAGTTTGCATACATTTAATAAACAAAATTGCTAAAGGAATTTAATAATTACTGGAATTGAATTAAATAAAGAATGAATTAGTATAGCATAAACAATACCCCATTTGTATTTTACACGCACAAAACCAAGATACAAGCCTAAAAGAATTTGATAAGCAATGATGATTGGTGTTAATAAAATCTGTGCTTTCGTTAAAATTTCAAAATTTGTCATATGAGCAGCACCAAAAACAATTGAGATTATATAGAAAAACATCCCAAAATGTCTTCGAACTAAGCCATTTATTGCCTCCTCCTTCTGATTAATAAAATTAGGAAAATAAGGCATTATTATTATTAACGTCGAAAACGGAATGGCAAACCAAATACCAATTGTTGATTTGGTTGCTGAATAAAAACACAATGCAATAGGAACAAAAGCATTTTTAAAAGAATTCCTCAATGGAAGCCTAAAGAACAATTCTTCCAATACCGGAGCAAAAACAATAAGCCATTTTATATCAGATATTTGACGATTTGGGAACTCAGGCATTATCTCAAAGACGGCAAGAGGTACAAATAATAAGGCACAAAATAATACAAAAAGTATATAAAGAGGAATACTCTTAACCAACAATAGAAATGATTGCTTAAAAGATAAAGAAACCGGAATCGATAATTCCGGGTTCTTTAAGAAAGATATAAATGTTTTGATAAGTTTCATCTATTCTAGATAAACTCTCATTTAAAGATTTCGACAAACCGATCAAGCATTCCTCCAACTTTACCCCAAAACTCACCAACTTGATATCCAATATTATAGGTATACTCATCACCTCCATTAATCTCTAATAAATCATATTTATTCAATAAATTCATATTTCTCATATTATCATATTAATTATCAAATCCTGCTTTAAATCCATCACAAAATCCCTCATACCAATCAACTACATCAGCAAAGAATTTTCCAACTTTATAGCCTGCATCATAAATATCTCCTCCATTTATCGCAATGGATTCTTCCTTAGTCAATAATAGTATGCTTTTCATATCAATTTTTATCATAGTTATTATCTTTATAACCATCGATGACTCCTCGCATAAATTCGTCCACTACAACTTTGGAGACGATATAGGCTGTCTTTAGTATTTCATAACTTATGAAACCTCCATCGACTCCTCTAAGCCTGTCTTTTCCAAGTTCTGTCAATCCAGGCTGATTTAAAACTAATTCATTTTTCATAATTCTAATTTTTTTTGTGAGTTAATAATAAATTTTATTCTAAAGAGTCACGCGTAAAACTCACAACTAAGCTACCTGAGTTCTGTGCAGAAAAAAAGTACGCTGTAGATTATTATGAAAAAATCCACCATTTATCGATTTTGCATGCTGTTTTGAAACTACTTTAATGCCACATTCTACGTTAATTTCTTGTCCGTTGCTTAAATAAAAAGTTCTCCGTTGTTTAGAATAATTAACTTCTACTCCAAAATCTTTAATAATATTTATATACTCGTATAACTGCCTGCGGCTGATATATAAACTATTTGCGAACTCATCAGGTGTACCGGTTTTCTCTGCTTTAATTAATTCATTAATGCGTTGTAAACGTTCTAATTGTTCTAATGCTTTCATTTTTATGAGATTTAGGATTAAGAGATTAGTGTATTCTGATTTCATTCAAATACCGGCATTTGTTTTTGCCATAAATAAAAGTATTTCCCCTGGCGGGCATAAAGTTCATCATGCGAACCTTGTTCTATTAACTTACCATTTTCGAGTACCACAATGTTATCGGCCATTAAAACCGTGCTTAAACGGTGTGCTATTAATAGCACTGTTTTTCCGTCTTTGCGTATTTGGTGTATGGTTTCCTGCACATGATTTTCGGCTTCTGAGTCTAATGAAGAAGTTGCTTCGTCCATAATCAGTATCTTAGGGTTGCGGTACAAAGCACGGGCAATAGCCAGGCGTTGTTTTTGACCGCCCGAAAGTGTTGTACCATGTTCACCTACCAAAGTATTAAATCCGTTGGGAAGTTTTTCAATAAATTCGATTATTCCCAATTGAGTGCTAATATCAAGTACTCTTTGCATATCAGGAGTAAATTCGCCCACGGCAATATTATCAATTATACGCCCGGTAAACAGATCGAGGTTTTGAGGGACAATTCCCACTACTTGACGTAGGCTTTGGTTGCTAAAATACCTGATATTGCTGCTACCGATGTAAACAGCTCCTTCGTTTATAGGGTATAATTTTTGAAGTATTGCGGCAATTGTAGTCTTGCCCGAGCCGCTTTCGCCAATTATGGCTGTTATCTCGCCCTGTTTAAATCGAACATTGAAGTTTTCAAAAACATCAACGCGTGTTCCATAACTAAATGATACGTTTTGAAAGACTATATCTCCCAAAACATGCTCAGATGCATCAATTAAATCATCATCCGATTCCTGTTCCAAATCCATTATTTCAAATAAACGGTCAGCTGCAATACTCGCATTTTGGTAGATTTTATTCATACCTATTAAACCGGAAACTGGCCCGGTAAAATAGCCAATGAGCGCATAAAAAGACATCAGCTCACCCGGTGTTATTTCCTGGTTAAGCACAAACAGACTTCCTTCCCATAAAAGAATTATGGTAAAAATGCGACTGATGAATAAGGAGGAGTTCCCTGAAAAAACCGAATTCAACCCTGATTTATAGGCTGAATGAAGCAGGGAAATAAAACGTACTTCTGTTTTTATGTTAGAAAACTCTTCAATACCTAACTGCTTTATTGTTCGGTCCGAATTGATGGATTCAACCAGCTGTGATTCCAGCTCTGCAGATTGTTCCATCATTTTTCGCTCGCGTTTTTTATTCAGATAGTTTACAGCCATGTATAGCCCCGTGTAGAGAGGAATTACCAACAACATGATCAATGCCAATTTCCAATTGTAAACAAACATGAGCGAGAAAGCAAATACAACTATAAACAGGTTTACAATAAAGCTGATCATCGTGTCGTTTATAAATGCCCTTATTTTAACTGCATCGTTAATACGCGAAACAATTTCACCGGTGCGCATGGTATCGAAAAAACGCTGAGGCAGTTTTAACAAATGCTTGTAGTAGCCTAAGATTAATCGGGCATCTATCAATTGACCGGTTTTTAATACCAACATGGTTTGAAACGAGCCAACAAATACCTGTAACAACACTATAATAATCATTATAATACTCAGCAGGTTTAGCAGGTTACGATTTCCGTTTATCAGAACATGATCGGTTATCTTTTGAATATAAATGGACGTTGCCAAACCAAGTATGGTAAATACCACTGCGCCAAACAAAGCTTGTATTAGCGTGCCCCTGTGTGGACGAAGTAAAAAACCAAAGCGTTTAAAGTTTGAAATTTTTTCGTTTCGTGCAACAAAATCTCCCGAGGGAGACAACAGGATCAAAACTCCAGTCCATTCTTTTTTAAATTCTTCAAAGGGCTGTTTTTCCAATTTACCGGTTCCGGGATCCATTTTCTCAACGTAAGATGACCTCACTTTGTATATAACCACATAATGCTGCAATTTTTCTTTCACAATTACATGGGCAATGGCGGGCAATGACACTTCTGCCAAAGCTTCAGGAGATGCCTTTACTCCTTTAGCTGTCATGCTCATTTTTTCGGCTGCCTTTATCAGTCCCCACGCATTGGTTCCTTTTTTATCGGTACCGGCCCACTGACGAATTTTTGAAACCGGAAGTTTTAGTTTATAATGTGCTGCCACAGATGCCAGACACGCTGCTCCACAATCGGTAATATCACGTTGTTTTACTTTTATATTCATAAAAACGGGGATTATTAAATATCTATTCAGTGATTATTTTGGGATTAAGCCAATTATCTGTTTTATCAATTAGCAATTGAGCAAGTGTACGTTTTGTAATTTTGTACCTTGCTGTATTTGTAAATCCTTTTTTTAGTTTGCCCTGATAACCATTTTTCAGTGACAAACAGGACTCATCAAGGCTACTTAGGACCTTAAAAAAAGGCTGATTATTTACGATATATATTTCATTAGAAATTTCAGTGACATTTCCTGATGCTGTTCCCCATTGATTATAGTTATAAGCATCAACCTGAAATATAACCGGCATGTTTTCATATAAATATCCAATATCTTGCGGCGAAACAAGATGCTCGGCCATTATACTATCGTCCGGACTTATTATAGCAATGGTTTGTCCGGTTGAAACAAATCCGCCTGTTTTTATACCATTGTAATTGGTAATATGTCCGGCTGCAGGGGCAGTTATTGTAAAATTCTTTATCTCGCTTTTAAGGCTTTGTATTTCGCTCGCATAATTCTCGTTATTTTGGTGGTAATTAACAGCCAATTGTTGCCACTCGTTCCTACTCATTTGAACATAAATCTTTTTCTCTTCAAGTACTTTATCCAGTTGAAATTGTTTGTTTTCCAATTCTGTAGCCGGAATTACCTGTTTATCGAATAAAGTTTTTGCCCTCTTATACGATTTTTGAAATAAATCAATCTGCATGTCAAAATCCGATAGTTTTTGTCGGTATTGTGCATGTGTTGTTTTATAAAGGCTGGTTGCTAAATCCGAATACTTATAACTCAGCATAGCTGAAATATCGTTCAAATAGGCTTTGTTATCTAAAATCCTTTTTTGAATATGGTCAATACGATCTGACTGCTTTTTACATTCGAGCCAAACTAAGGTATCGCCTTTTAAAACAAATTGATTCTCGTTCAGATTTGATTTTTCCACTTTGGCAACTACTGGAGAGATTAATTCTATTGGTTGGGATGAAGAACGAAACACCCCTCTGCTTTGTACGGTAATTTCTGCTTTTATAAAAAATAACGAAATCACTGCACCTATAAAAAATAACAAAACGACAAGGTAAAGCGAACTTGATTTTTTACTGAATTGTGCGAAATGATTCTCAATTGAAACGTTAATAATCTCTGGAGGAAATATGGAATTCATACCTG
>DASQBW010000777.1:0-1861 GCA_035635015.1 Draconibacterium sp.
GAATATGAGGTTTGTTTGAGTTTAATTTTTCTTGAATATCAGTTTCTTTATCAAGGTTATTCTCAAGTATTTTCTTGACTAACTTGTATGAAGGTTTGTTGGCAAATAGTGCACGTTCACAAGCATTGTTGAGTCTGACAGATCCATATGTTTTATGTAGCTGTATGACACCTAAAATGCGCTTATATGCTGTTTCTGGGTAATCACAGATTGCTAATATTTGTTTGATGTAGGTTAAAACGGCATGTCCATGTTTGGCTGCCATTTTAATAAAGTATTCAGGACTCCATTCACAATATGCCTGATGTGAACTGCTTAAATGATCTTTGGTAGTGATATACATGCCTTTTGTCGGAACCCTTTTGTGTAATGCGATACGGTCGTGATAGAAATATACTTCAACTGTGTTAGTAGTATAATGAATATGTGTTGACTTTCCGATAAACCGATATGGTACGCTATAGTATGTTTTGTCAGGAGAGAAGTAGATATATCCAATCTTCTGCACTTTGGCTCTGGTATATTGTTTTATTTGATATGGCTCAGCTGGTAATGGTTTCAAATATTCACGCTCAACAGATTGGAAAAGTTCTTTTCGGCTTATTTCTTTTCGTTGTAATAAGAGGTTATTGTAGTTATCAAGCTGCTTTCTTATTTCCTGGTTTAGTTCATTTAAAGAAAAGAAAGTCATGTTCCTAAGTTGGTAATAAATACGCTGATATGTAAGCCTTACGGCATTTTCAACAAGAGCTTTGTCTTGAGGGCTATAGCTACGTGTTGGATTAATAACACAGTTGTAATGGCGGGCAAAGTCTTTAAATGTCCTATTTATCTCGGCTTCATATTTATTTGCCCTTGTAACTGCTGATTTAAGGTTGTCTGATACAATAGCTTTAGGAGTTCCGCCGTAAAAAGCAAGGGCATTACCCATACATTTTATAAGGTCTTCGCGTTTTTGACTCATACAAGCTTCAACATAAGTGTAATGACTATGTGGTAATATTGCCACAAAAACCTCTACCTGTTTTATTTCTCCGGTTTGCTTATCTACAACCTGAAGTTTTTTTCCTGCAAAATCAATAAAAACTTCATTGCCGGCCTGATGCTCAAGTTTCATGGAGCCTTTTATTTTAGCGTATTTACGGTTGTAATGCTCCATAAATTGAGTATAGCTATAAGGCTTTTTTACTTGATGTTTATACTCGTTATAGTGATGTAAAAAGGTAAACCCTGGATGATTACGAGCATGATTTACTTTCTCGAAGTACAACATTAACTGATTATATCGATCGTTTTTAATAGTTGTATGAGATGAAAAAAGATTGTTAAAACTGACAGGATCAAGCTTTAAGAGTTCTTCCAGACTGTGTTTACATCCACGAAACAGATGCATGTATGAATTTACTGTATTCCGGGATATCCCGAGGGTTTCACCTATTTGTCGGTTAGAATATCCATCCAGGTGAAGGGTGATGATTTGTTTAATATCCATTAGATCAAGTGTATTTGCCATATCGCACTTTTAGTTAAAATGCGACAAGGTAGTTATTGACTTAATCTTTTAAAGTGGCACAAATCGAACCGTTTTAACCATAATTGAGCTGATGGGCTCATAAAGGTGTCTTATAGGATCCAACAACATCATCTTTTCCGAACTTTAGTTCGTAAATTATAAGGTAATTTGATCGTAAAAAACTACTCATTTAATAAACCAAATCAAATCATCAAAAACATGTTTCTGGTAAGCGTTTTTTATCTCGAATAAAGCGTACAAAAAACGCTATATCACATACATAGTCTTGGATGAACCCTTTAATATAATAAACAGTTATATTGGTCAAATAGTTACATTATTTCATGG
>DASQBW010000778.1:0-1860 GCA_035635015.1 Draconibacterium sp.
ATACACTTTCGCCCAAGCTTTCCACAAATGATAGTTTTGAAACTTTCGGAAACGTATATTTGCGCTATTCTTCTGCCAATTTTGAGAAAAACGGACATTTATCGTTTAATTTTGGCGGGAAAAAATGGGCATCTGTAATCAGCGCTACTTACACTGATTTCGACGATATGATTATGGGATCGTCAGGCCCGAATAACTATTTACGACCAGAATACGTTTTAAATGCTCCTTATTCCGGAGCTGATCAGATAACAAAGAATAATAACACTCGCGAGCAGAAATATACCGGCTACCATCAATTTAATTTGTTGGGTAAATTACGTTACAGGCCCAATGAAACACTTGACATAGAGCTAAGTGCACAACATTCGGAAACCGGAGATATTCCGCGTTACGACAGGCTTATTCAATACAGTGGCGACGAATTAAAATACGCTGAATGGTATTACGGTCCGCAGGAGTGGACACTGTTGTCGGGGCGTATGCAGCTACAAAAAGACATGCTTTTGTTTGATAAAGCCAATTTATTGCTGGGCTACCAGGATTATACTGAAAGCCGACACGACCGAAAACTCAACAAGGATGTATTGCGCCACCGGACAGAGAATGTAAATGTCTATTCAATTAATATTGATTTTGGTAAAAATATCGACAAAAAGAGCGAGTTTTTTTATGGTTTGGAAGGCTATTTTAACGAGGTAGGTTCTGACGGATATTCCGAAGATCTGATTTCAGGTGAGCAGGAAAATATTGCTCCGCGTTATCCCGACGACTCAAAGTATTCGAGTCTGGCAGCATATTATTCGTTCAAATATTCCATCAGCCCGAAAATCATTTTTCAAATGGGATCGAGGTTTGCCTTCACACATTTGGAAGGCAAATTCGATACCGATTATTATCAATTTCCATTCGATGGGTTCAATATGAACAACTCAGCATTTAACGGCAATCTGGGAATTGTATGGCATCCCTCCTCCGACTGGCAGATAAATATTCATGGTTCCACCGGATTCCGTTCACCAAATATTGATGATATTGCCAAAGTTTTTGATTCGGAACCCGGAACCGTTGTGGTTCCCAATCCCGACCTGAAACCGGAATATGCCCGCAATATGGAGTTAAGCCTCATTCGTTCGTACCACAATAAAGTTAAAGTTGAAGTCACCGGATTTTACTCCTGGTTAAAAGATGCGATGGTTAGAAGAGCTTTCGACGGACTTGGGACCGACTCGATTTTATACGACGGAGAAATGAGCCGCGTGGATGCGCTCGTTAATGCCGAGTCGGCAACAATTTACGGAACAACACTTAATGTTGAATACCTTCTTAATAACCAGTGGCGCACAAGGCACGACATTACAATTACCAAAGGGGAAGATTCGGATGGCCTGCCTATCCGTCATGTTCCGCCAACGTTTGGTTCGTCGCATATCATTTTTGAGGGACCAAAATTATACCTCGATTTGTATGTCAACTACAGTGGCAAACTTAACTTTGATGAGCTGTCGCCCGACGAGCAGGACAAACCACATTTGTATATCCCGGATGAAAACGGCAATCCGTATTCACCATCGTGGTGGACGGCCAACATAAAATCAAACTATCAGTTGAATGCAAACCTGACACTGAGCGGTGGCATAGAAAACATTTTTAATAAACGCTATCAGCCTTATTCATCGGGAGTTGTATCGCCGGGGATAAACTTTGTTATTTCTGCGTTACTGAAAATATAAACACTTTCAATTCACTTTTGCGATTATAATTTTAACATCTCCAGTACTTACTGACACTCTGCAACTTCCGCATTCTTTTTAATACAAAATAAAATTTACCATACTAAATAAAAGCAAAGGCCGTTTT
>DASQBW010000779.1:0-2333 GCA_035635015.1 Draconibacterium sp.
AACCGATCAACGTTTTCAGCTTTTTAATTCCGATGGACTTCCCGAGGGTTGGCTGGGGAAAAACTATGGTTGTTATCAACTAGCCCAGAAAGCAAATGGGAATTACTACTTGTTTCTCGATGCTGATGTACGCATTTCGGGAGCCATAATTGCCGGAACAATCGCTAAAGTAAAACAACACAATCTTGGTTTACTCTCCATTTTCCCCAAACAAATGATGCGCACCTGGGGCGAATATTTGACGATTCCGATTATGAATTTCATTTTGCTAAGCCTGTTGCCTTTGGTGTTTGTCCGACTCATGCCCTTTTCATCAATGGCAGCTGCAAACGGGCAATTCATGCTCTTCGATGCAAAAACATACCGAGAAAGACAACCGCACCAAACTTTTCGGGATAATAAAGTGGAAGACATTTCAATTGCGCAATCCTTTAAAAAAGATAAAATCCGAATCGCATGTTTAGCGGGTAATCCTTCAATTTCGTGCCGGATGTACAATTCGTTTACCGAAGCAGTTAACGGTTTCTCAAAAAATGTAATTATGTTCTTCGGAAACTCCGGAATATTAGCGGTTCTCTTTTGGCTGATCACCACACTGGGATTTATTCCGGTAATTATGGCATTGCCTTTAGAATTAGTTTTAGCTTATTTTTTCATGCTGATAGCAATTCGTTTTTTCATTAGTGTGGTTAGCCATCAAGACCCGATAAAAAACATAGTACTGGCCATTCCGCAACAAGTGGTTTTGGGTATTTTCATCATAAAAGCATTTCTCAACAAATCAAAAAAAGCCTACCAATGGAAAGGAAGAACGATATCATAATCACATTGCTTTTGGTCTTTTTCCTTTCCGTAAGTGCTTTTGCATCGAACAAGGAAAAAATTTACCAGGCGTACATTAACAACCGGATGGATGATTGGAAAACCATTATCGACAGCCTGGAGCAAAACAAAACACAAAATACTGGCTATCTCAGCGAACTGGTCAACTTCCAATACGGTTACATAGGTTATTGTTTAGCTGAAGACGATGATAAGAAAGCCAAACACTATCTCGATCTGGCCGAAGAGAACCTGGAAATCCTGGAGAATAAAAACTTTAATCCGGCACTGATCAACGCCTACAAAGCGGCTTTCTGGGGATTTAAAATTGGAATTCAGCCCATAAAAGCGCCAATTTACGGAAGAAGAAGCATTAAACATGCCGACCTGTCGCTGGAACAAAACAACAAACTGCCTTTTGCCCATGTGCAATATGGCAACGCCTATTTTTATATGCCGGCTGTTTTTGGCGGATCGAAAGAAGTGGCCATCGAGCACTTTTTGCTGGCCATTGAACAGATGGAAAAGAAACCTGCAGAACTGGAAAACGACTGGAATTACCTGAGTTTACTGAGTTTAACAGGGCAGTCGTATGAAGAGTTGGAGGAATATGAAAAAGCAAAAGCCAAATACGAAAAAGCATTAAAATTTGAACCCAATTTCAAATGGATTCGAGACGAACTATATCCTGAGTTAAAAACGAAACTGGAAAAATAATGAAGAAAAAGGTTCTGATAGTAGGTGCCGGAATCGGCGGACTGGCCACGGCAATTCGGTTGGTAAAAAACGGTTACGAGGTGGAGATGCTGGAAAAGAACGAACAAGCCGGTGGCAGACTGAACCAGATAAAAAAAGATGGTTTTACTTTCGATACCGGTCCCAGTTTTTTCAGCATGTCGTACGAGTTTGAGGAGTTTGCAAAGGATTGTGGCATTCAACTTCCGTTCGAATATGTGGAACTGGATCCGTTGTACACGGTAAATTTCAGAGGCGACGACAAAACCTATTTCTTATACAAAGACATTGATAAACTGGCCGAACAGTTTTCCGATATCGAGCCTGATTTTAAAGAAAAGTTTGAACGTTACATGGACAAAGCCGGTGCGCTTTTCCACGACACCGTTGATATTGTGATCAAACAAAACTTCGATTCGCTGGCTGGTTATGTTTGGGCGCTAATGCGCGTAAATCCGGTGCACATTCCGGTACTGTTTAAAAGCTTCTGGAATCACGTTACTAAATACTTTTCATCTTCGCAGGCACAACAGATTATTTCGCTGGTTGCCTTTTTTCTGGGTCGTACTCCTTTTGATACCATGGGTATTTACAGCCTGCTTTCGTACACCGAATTTAAACACGACGGCTACTACAACGTAAAAGGCGGGATGTATAAAATCGTTGAAGGTTTTGTGGATGTACTCGAAAAGGAAAACGTAAAAATCCACTACAACACCGAGATAAAAGGATTTACCGAAGACAACGGCAAACTTCAATCGTTGACCGACCAAAAC
>DASQBW010000780.1:0-3056 GCA_035635015.1 Draconibacterium sp.
AAGGAAAGTGCAGGACTGTAGTGAAACGAAAGGATGGCGCTTTTGCGTGCGGTGCCTGCAGGCGCTTTTCACTGTAAGGGCAAAATCAGCGACCGTTTCCCGTGAGTGGGCGAACGGGTTTAGGGAGCGTTGAAGCCCGTCAGGGGAATGGGCCGGGGCACTGGAGAAATACCAACAAAAATATCAAAGACAAATTATACACGAAATGCTTTGGCCATCAACTCCTGCTCGTTATTCGAGATCCCAATATTCTTTGCCATTTTACGCCAATTCTTTACCGGAGTAATGATTTCTTCTATGATCTGATCCATTTTTGCGTTATCTAAACGAAAGAATTCACCAACACTTTTTGCAAGATTGTAATCCAAAACATTGTTATCCATATCAATATTTAAAGCCAAACCGTCTTTATCAATCGATGGATTTATATCATACGCCGGTGATAATATCCACCCTTTATCAGTTAAAATAAAGCCGTGGTTCCGTAAATGGTCATCGGTGTTGGAAATGGCTATATTAAAAACAATCCTTCTCCACAATTGCTCCAAATTGTCATTAACCTGCGCGCCATGGGTTTGAATAAATTCAGCCAATTCCAGATAACTGGCAGGATTATCCCTGATCGTATCTTCATTATTTCCGGTCATGGTCATTGCAGATGCAAAATGAATACGTTGTTCTTTTTCCCGATCAAAACGTTTGGTAAAAAAGGTGTTATACTTACCTGCTACTTTATTGATCCTACACTCTGACATGTTGATCCCGGCTTTTAATGCCAGTTGCCAGGCCAGGTATTCCCAGGCTGCTTTATCCACCATATCATTTTTGGCTGGAAACTTTGCAATCCAGAGATTATTCTCTTTGTCCAATATGTTGGCCTTGGGTCTGGCCCCACCCAGTGAAGATCCCGGAGCAAACAGGATAGCCAACCATTTTTTAACAGAATCGTTGTCGGTTTCGTTTTCAATATTACTTGCAGCTTCCTGCAATTCTGCGACAGATGACCATGGAGGCGTAGGAGACTCTCTATTCTCATCCAGAAAAGGTCCATCCGGATCTAACTTAAAGCGCAAAGCTCCCATACGGCTTTCATCCAGTACTCCCAGTAAATAATCTACTTCGTACAACGTTTTTGCCCTTTCCCCTCGTTCTGCAGCGTCTTGAGCTGCCCGCCGCTTCATAAGGGTTCTTCCCCAGGTATCCGGCATACTGTCCAGGAACAAACCAAAGTTTTCCTTGTTATTTGGAAATTGAGGGCCACTATAAAACTGGATATCCGGATCCAGCAAATGGTGAGTGTCGGATTTTAGCCAGGCAACGTCATATTCAAAGCTAAATGCTTTTCTTCCTTTTGCAGCATGCCCGGAGAGAATTCCAATCAACTGAGGATCCGAAAGCCCCGTCCAGTGTGCATACACATATATGTCTGTTTTCCCTGTTGCCATATTTCTTAAGTTGATGGTTACCTCTTTATGTGTAACCGTGATTCTACAACAAATCCAAATCCTGTAACTTTCTGCCCAGGGTATCATCGGCAGCCAGTTTTAGGAAATCATCCTGCAGGCCTAAAACTCTCAGGACGTTAAAATAAGCACCCATCGACACTTTAGGATTCCCTTTCTCTATCTGATACAACGTTGTCCTGTCGATATCTGCACGCTCTGCAACCTGAACCGTTGTTAGTTTTCTCCTTTTTCGTGCCAGTTTAATATTTTCTCCCAAACGTTCCAATATTTGCAGGTGTTTGGGGAAAATAATATTTTTCTTCGGCCTCATAATGTCGATTATTTTCTACAAACATACGTATTTTGTTGATAATATTCAACATTTTCATATTCTCTTGTCTACACTTGTCTTATTGAAAGCTACCAGATTAAACATGGCACGCATCCGGCTACGAACACGGTTACCATAACGTTGTTCGATCTCCGATGCCGAAAGATTGGTGGTAAGGTGTGTCATTACCCGGTCGGTGATAAACAAATCATAACGACTAAGCAGGATCTCTCCCATCACATCGCATTCATTGCCAAAATGTTTTTGCACCTGTTCAATTCCCAGATCATCAAAACAGTAATCAGGCGATCTCAGGTTCGAATTTTTGACTTCCGTATCAGCCGCATAACGTTTTATCACTTTAAATCCGTCATTCTCAAATTCAAAGCTGATTTTTCGTGTGGATCGTATACGATATCTTTTCCCGGGAGGAAAGAAGTACCGGATCAGCATCATAATGGAGGTCTTTCCACATCCTACAGGTCCGGAAAGCAGAATACCTTTATTCAGGTCCAGGTTACGTTTTCTTGCTGTCTCTTTATCACCAATGGCATAGATCAGCAAATCATGAATCAAAGGATGATCCAGCGGATCAATAAAAAAGTGATTGCCGAAAATTTGTTTTCCCTGGTCTTCCAGCCAGTTTCGACTCTCTGTGAAATTAAAACGAAACATCCCGTCTTTAAACTGAGCAATTTCTTTATAAGGGTTCCGAATAATCTTTGTCGTTGTTGATGTGGAAGCGCCCTGTGGATTTCTTTTGCTTTCCATTTTTAACGATTTTATGGTGATCCTGTTTAGTACTGTTTGTATTGTTTACTTCTTTATATACCGTCGCACTTCCGGTCGCAGTTCCGGTATTACTTCTCGTCGCACTTCCGGTATCAGTTCCAGTCGCAGTTCCGGTATCAAATGTGATACAGGAAACTTTCCAACCGGTATACAAATTTCCCGAAGAGGTATAATCAATATAGCCCCAATCCCGAAGCTGTTTTATACATTTTGCATAGGTGTTGGTAGAACCGATATGCGCCAAAAGCATTACCTCCTCCCTTAGAATGGGAAAAGGATTCCGAAAACGGTTTCTATTCCATAGCTGAAACAGTGCGAAATAAAGACTGATATGAAATGGCGTGATCCTGGCATCATCAGCAAACCGTTCAAATAAAGCGGTTTGGTGTTTGATATAGTTCATTTCCTGCGCCCAAACTCAAAGCGGTTTTGGACTCTGTTTTCCATCATCATTTTTTGAATTTCTTCACTGTCATAAAAGATTACTC
>DASQBW010000781.1:0-9054 GCA_035635015.1 Draconibacterium sp.
TGTTTAATACCCCACAACTATCTTCTTGTTATACCTTAAAATTTTGATCGTATGTCTTTAGCAGATGAACGAACCATAAAGACACCCGAGCGCCCGGCTGGTGCTGAAGGTAATTTCTATAAGCCGCATCCCAACGCCATTGGCCCCGGTATGAACGAGCGTATTCAGCATTTACGCAAACTAAGTGTTGAAACGCAGGAGTCGCTGTCGATTGAGCGCGCCATGATCACCACGAAGTTTTATAAAGTTAACTACGGCAAGTACTCGGAGCCGATGATGCGTGCCCTGAATTTTCTTGAAATTTGCAAGCAAAAAACTATTTATATAGGCGACGATGAATTGATTGTTGCCGAGCGTGGCCCGGTTCCGAAATCGGTGCCAACCTTCCCGGAATTAACCTGCCACAGCGTTGAGGATTTTCATGTGTTGAACACACGCGATCAGCAGCAGTACACCATTTCGCAGGAAGATATTGATACCTATGAACAGGAAGTAATTCCTTACTGGGAAGGCCGTACCATGCGCGAGCGTATTTTTAGTCACGTGCCAAACGAATGGAAACGTGCCTACGAAGCCGGTGTGTTTACCGAGTTTATGGAGCAGCGTGCTCCCGGTCATACCGCGCTCGACGGAACGATCTACAAAAAGGGAATGCTCGATTATAAAAAGGAGATCAACGATCATATCAATCGTCTTGATTTTATGAACGATGTTGAAGCCACCGAAAAGCTGGAAGAACTAAAAGCCATGGACGTGTCGTGCGATGCTGCCATTGTTTTTGCTGAGAGGCATGCTGATTTGGCTGAGGAAATGGCAAAAACCGAAAGCGATCCGAAACGTGTTGCCGAGTTGAAGCGAATTGCAGAAGTGTGCCGCTGGGTACCTGCCAACGCACCGCGAAACGTTTGGGAAGCCATCCAGATGTACTGGTTTGTGCACCTCGGTACCGTTACCGAATTAAACGGTTGGGATGCTATGAACCCGGGGCATTTCGATCAGCACCTTACACCGTTTTTCGAAAAAGAACTGGCCGAAGGAACACTGACCCGCGATGAGGCCAAGGAGCTGATCAGCTGTTTCTGGATAAAAGTAAATAACCACCCCGCGCCACCAAAAGTGGGTATCACAGCGCGAGAAAGTGGTACATTCAACGATTTCACCAACATCAACATCGGAGGAGTTAAACCCGACGGAACCGACGGCGTTAGCGAGGTTTCATATATGATGCTGGAAGTAATTGAAGAGCTGCACGTACTGCAGCCGGGTAACTCGGTGCACATTGCAAAAGTTACGTCCGACGAATTTCTTAAAGCCGCCGGCAAACTGATCCGCCAGGGACACGGTTATCCTTCGGTTTTTAACCCTGATATGTACATCCAGGAAATGGTGAACCAGGGAAAAACATTGCAGGATGCCCGCGAAGGCGGCTGTAGTGGCTGTATTGAAGTGGGTGCTTTTGGTAAAGAAGCCTACTTGCTAACAGGTTATTTGAATGTTCCGAAAGTTGTGGAGATCACACTAAATAACGGTATCGATCCGGTAACCGGTAAAGTAGCAGGTATTGAAACCGGCGATCCGCGCGATTTTAAAAGCTACGAAGAGCTGTATGAAGCATTCCTGAAGCAGTTGAACTTTGTGGTAGACCAAAAAATACGCGTAAGCAACTACATCGACCAGATGTTTGCCAAATATGCACCGGCGCCATTCCTTTCAGTGGTGATCGAAGACTGTATCTCGAAAGGAAAAGACTACTACAACGGTGGTCCGCGCTACAATACCAACTACATTCAGTGTACTGGTTTAGCTACGGTAACCGACAGTCTTTCGGTGTTGAAAAAGCATGTTTTCGAAGACAAGACGTTCTCGATGGAAACTATTCTGGATGCAGTGGGAAAAAACTTCGAAGGAGAAGAAGTGTTGCGTCAGCGTATTCTAAACCGTACGCCTTTCTTTGGTAACGACGACGAATATGCCGATACGATTGCGGTGCAGGTGTACAACGACTTGCTGGCTGCCATTGAAGGAAAACCAAATACCAAAGGAGAAGTATATCATTTAAATATGCTGTCAACCACCTGCCACGTTTATTTTGGGCTGGTGCTGGGAGCCACACCAAACGGACGTTTTTCCGGCAAATCGATTTCCGACGGTACATCGCCATCGCATGGTTGCGATACACACGGGCCAACAAACGTGATCCGCTCGCTGGGTAAACTCGATCAATCGAAATCAGGCGGTACCTTATTGAACCTGCGCTTTGTGCCAAGTTTGCTGAAACGCGACAAAGACGTGGAGAAACTGGGACACCTGATTCGCAGTTATTTCTCGTTGGGAGGTCACCACATTCAGTTTAATATTGTTGATACGGCAACGCTTTTGGCGGCACAGGCTTGTCCTGAAGATTACAAAGACCTACTGGTACGTATGGCCGGATACAGCGATTATTTTAACGACATGAATGCCGATCTGCAACAGGAAGTTATTGACCGTACACAGAACGAAGTGCTTTAAAATTGAAGACTATAAGAGTTATATAGACCCCCTAAATCCCCCGAAGGGGGACTCCTCCCCTTTGGGGAGGCTGGGAGGGGTCAAAACTCTGTAGGGGACTTATTATCAATCTGGTAAACATTAAAATGAATCAATCATTAATATTCGATATAAAACGTTATGCCATTAACGATGGTCCGGGTATTCGAATCACCCTGTTTATGAAGGGGTGCCCGCTGAGCTGTAAATGGTGTCACAATCCCGAAAGCCAGTCGCCGGGTGTACAAAAGCTGTATACCGAATCGAAATGTATCGGGTCACAAGAGTGTGTGAAGATGTGCCCGGAAGATGCGCTGACACTCACGCCAAAAGGAATTGTTACCGACTACCAGGCCTGTACCCTTTGTGGTATTTGTGCCGATGTGTGTCCTACAAAGGCCATCGAAATGTCGGGACGGCCTTACGAGGTTGACGAGCTGATGCAGATCATCGAGCGCGAACGCGTGCACATCGAGCAATCGAATGGCGGTGTAACCTTTTCGGGTGGTGAGCCCTTGATGAATGCCGATTTTCTGATGAAGATGCTGGATGCCTGTGGCGAAAGTAATCTGCACCGAACCGTTGATACCTGCGGATTTGCCGACACCGATACTTTGCTGGAAGTGGCTAAAAAGACCGAGCTTTTTCTGTTCGACCTAAAGCTGATGGATGATGCCAAACATAAAAAGTGGACAGGCGTAAGCAACAAACTTATTCTGAAAAACCTTCAGCTGCTGGCCGAAAGCGGAGCGAACATCAATATTCGTGTGCCGTTTATCCGCAATGTAAATGCCGACCACAATACGGTTACCGAAATGGCGGAATTTATTGCCGCCTTACCGGGCAAAAAGCCTTTTGTAAATATATTGCCGTACCACAATATTGCGGCCAATAAGTACAATAAGCTGGGATCGCAGTACAACGCGATTAATATGGAAGAGCCCACCGAAGAGGAACAAAACAGGGCCATCGCTATATTCGAAAAATATGGTATTGAGGCGGAGATTGGTGGATAGAAAAATTCTTCAAATCTCTGACAGAATTGAAATAACACGCGCTTAGCGCATTGCAAGAGATAGAAGGGCTTCCAAAAACGGAAGCCCTTCTATCTCTTGATGTTTTAGTAGGAGTAGAGCAACCAACTATAAGAAACTGTTGTCGCCTTATCAGGCGGATTTTACTCTTTGGCTTAGCCCAAACAGTAAACACAAAACCCAAGGCTGCGCCCGCTTCCCTCGGAAAAGCTACGCGATGCCAACTAAAATTCCTGAAACTCGTCGTACCTCCTCAAACATCAGTAATTTTTTTACGCTGTCACCGCTTGTTTTCCGGCTCACCGGCCGAGGCCGAAGCCATGAAGTAACTTATGATCATTGAAAATGCTGCATAAGCGGAACGGCCTCTTTTGGTATTTGCCCGGAGTTGAAATGAAACCTTAATGAGAGCGGGAAGCTCCGAGTGAGCGAGGAGATCACCCGTCCGAATTTAGGTTTTGTGAAAACGGAGGGTGAAGATCAAAAGCAGCCTTGAACTTTCTGCTTCGTCTTTGCTTTAAGGCAAAGATGAAGGCCTCCGGCAGGAGAATAATGGTTATAACACGCGCTTAGCGGTTTCAAACCGCTTAGCGCATAGACTAAAAGTAAAAGGGCATTCAAAACGGGTGTCCTTTTTTATTTTTCATAACACCCTAAACCTTTTCATATTAGCATATGTTAAGTAAAATAGAGAACTTTTTTTGCCGGTTTTATTATGCGTTTCTGAGATGAACTTCTTAACTTATACAACTGTAATATCAAGTATTGTAAAAATTCAATTAATAACACACACATTAAGTGCATAAACATTAACAATTATGAAACACAACTTTAGTATTTTAAAGAAGAGTTTATTATTACTGCTCTTCTTGCCATTTGCAACTTTTGCGCAGGATAAACCCAACATTCTTGTTATAATGGTAGATGATGTTGCTCCAAACTCGCTAAGCTGTTACAGTTTGGGAATGCAGTATCCAACACCCAATATCGACAGGATTGCAAAAGAAGGTGTACTGTTTACCGACCATTATTCGCAGCCCAGTTGTACTGCAGGGCGTGCTGCTTTTATTACCGGACAAAAACCGGTTCGTACGGGATTAACTACCGTTGGACAGCCCGGTAATCCGCTGGGATTACAAAAGGAAGATCCAACTCTGGCCGAGTTATTGAAACCGATGGGTTATTTGACTGCACAGTTTGGTAAAAACCACCTGGGCGACCGTAACGAGCACCTGCCAACGGTGCATGGTTTCGATGAGTTTTTTGGAAACCTGTATCACCTGAATGTTTCGGAAGAGGAAGAACAGGCAGACTATCCGAAAAGTGAAGAATTCTATGAAAAGTATGGCCCGCGTGGTATCATCGAATCGTATGCCACCGATACTTATGATGATACTGAGGATCCGCGCTTTGGTGTAATCGGAAAACAAAAAGTTACCGATATTGGTAAATTGACCAGCAAACGTATGGAAACTTTCGACGAAGAACTGGTTGCCAAAACAAAAGACTTTATGAAACGTGCGCAGGATGACGACAAGCCCTTCTTTATCTGGCATGCCACAAGCCGCATGCACGTGTATACACACCTGAAAGAAGAATCGCGTAACCTGGCTACACCGATAAGTACCGATTTAGACGTGTTCGGTTCGGGTTTGATGGAACACGACGGACATGTTGGTGAAATTCTGGATTACCTCGATGAACTGGGAATTGCCGACAATACTATAGTTATTTATACCACCGATAACGGTCCGGAACAAAGTACATTCCCCGATGCCGGTGTTACCATGTTCCGTGGCGAAAAAATGACAACCTGGGAAGGTGGTTTACGTTCTCCGTTTATGGTTCGCTGGCCCGAAGAAATTCCTGCCGGACTAATCCGTAACGGTATTTCTGCACACGAAGATGTGGTTCCAACTATTATGGCTGCAGTTGGCGAGCCTGGAATTAAAGACGATCTAAAAGCCGGAAAAACAATTGGCGATATGACCTACAAAGTGTATATCGATGGTTTTAACAACCTCGATTACTGGGAAGGAAAAACCGATAAGTCGGCCCGTAACTACTTCTTTTACTACTACGAAAGCGGCCTAACCGCTATGCGTGTTGGCCCGTGGAAAATGCACTTTGCCACCAAAGAACGTTACTTCGACGACATGGTGACACATACCATGCCCCGCTTATTCAACCTGCGAAAAGATCCGTTTGAACATTACGACGATGTAACCGGTTTCGAGTTGATTATGCACAAATCGTGGGTAATGCAACCGGCAATCGGATTATTAACCGAGCACCTCTCTACTTTTAAGGACTATCCACCTCGACAGGCAGCCGCGTCGCTCGATATTAATAAAGCAATTGATGCGATTTTGAAATCGGATACACGACAATAACAGATTTAATTGCGTATAAAATATCAAGGGCATCCATAACGGATGCCCTTTGTTATGATCCATTGATTTTGGCAGCAACACGCGCGTATCGCATCAAATAAAAAGCATCCAACCAACAGGAAGGATGCTTTTTGTTGTACATACACCACTTTTGTTTTTATTCTTCAACAGGAGTTTCCGGCGATTCTTCTTCTCCGCTATCGCTTTGGCCCTGTCGGGCAGCGAGTTGAGTTTCGAGGTTTTTAATTTTCTGGTTTACCTCGATGATAAAATTCTCGATTACCGGAGTTGCCATACGCAAAGTTACCATGGCATTAATCCGGTTTACCAGAGCGTTATATACATCATCAAAAGCCAATCGAACTTCTTTTGCCTTAGCGGCGCTGCGGTTTGCTTTTTCGCTGTCGCGTTGGTTTTGAAGCTCGTTTACGGCTGTGTTTTCCGTTTCGTGTGCCAAAACCCAGGGCATAATGCCTATGGTTTGGCAATGCACAGCCATTTTCGGTTTTTTAAGGTCGTTATTTAAATTGGTTGCAGCTGCCGTTTGTTCCTTTAGCGACAGGTATCTTATTCCTCCGTACAAATTAAAAACCCGTTCGAGGTGTTTTGCAGCTTCAACTTCTTCAGGTATCGGGCTGTAAAGCGTTGCTTTTACCCGTCCGTTTAGTGCAGTCCAGGTAAAGTCGCGCCTAAGGTCGGCATCCTGAACTTTTTCGGTAAGTACACTTCCCTGGTCAACATTTATTGCTTCGTCGAGGGCGGTAAAACTATTGTCGAAAGCTACCGCCTCTTCCTCCACATTAAGTGCTGCAGGGGTCGCTTGCACTACCAGACTTTTTACATCAGCCATAAACTGAAAATAGTCGTTGTTGCGCAAGCGCGTTAAAGGTATATTTACTATAAAAGTCATAAATATTAATTGTAATTATTTGTGGGTGTATGTGTATTGTGTTGATTATTTGTTGTGTGCATGGTTTTAATTATTTGGATGTGTTGATGCAATATAGAACATACGCTTGCAAAAGTCAAGAGCCGTGTTTGTGTTATTTAGCATAAAAAACAGATAAGTAAATAATCGCCCGGTGTTGTTTAATGATGGCTGTTTGGTGGAGAATTTGCACCTGTTGTATACCTGCGAAAGGCTCACGGAGATGCTTAAAGCCGTTTTGCAAAGCTACAAAAGCACCAAATTGCTAACAAAAGTACTGTTGTAGCCTTACGAAAGTAGTTTTGAGAACACGGCGGAGCTTTCGTAGCCGTACGAAAGCAGTAAATAGAACTATTTGGTGGAAGCGTACGCCTGCGAAAGCACTAATTAGTACTCAGGGAAGCTTTCGTTGCCCTACAAAAGCACCAAATAACTTTCAAAAGTACCGTTGTAGCCCTGCGAAAGTAGTTTTGAGAACACGGTGAAGCTTTCGTAGTAGTACGAAAGCAGCAAATAGCACTCTGGGAAGCATTCGTACACCTACGAAAGCACCAAATAGTACTCAGGGAAGCTTTCGCAGCCCTGCGAAAGTTACAAATAGCGCTCCGGGGAGCTCTCGTAGTCAGGTGGTTAGGTGTTTTTTTGCAGCATTGGGGTTTTGGAAACCCGCCTGCAATAAGGCTAACGGGCTAAAGCCCTGTTCTGCCGGGCTATGCTTAACCCCGGCATTAATACCGGGGTTAGTTATTCATCTTCCTAAGTTGGGCTTTAGCCCACACACATCTCATTAACAATAAAAATGTTTCCCCATTTTTTGCTAAATTGGGCATTCGTAAAAAATCAGAACCCATAATTATGACTGTCTCCGAATATTTAGCCGTACTTAACAGCCGTTTTCAATCGGGCATATCAAGCGAACACAGCTATCGTGGCGATTTGGAATCCCTTATCCGCAGTTTGGTTGCCGAAGTGGAAATTACCAACGAACCATCGAAAGTTACCGATTGCGGAAACCCCGATTATGTTATTACAAAAGGCAAAATACCGGTTGGCTATATCGAGGCCAAAGACATTGGCAAAGACCTGAACAGTAAACAATACAAAGAGCAGTTTACCCGCTACAAAAATGCGCTCGATAACCTGATAATAACCGATTACCTCTGGTTTCAGTTTTTTAAAGAGGGCGAACTGGTGCACGAAATACGCATAGGCGAAATTGATGGAAACAGCATTCGCCCCCTGCCCGAAAACCTAACTAGTTTCGAAAACCTGGTGCGCGATTTTTGTACCTACGTGGGGCAAACCATACGTTCGGGGAAAAAACTTGCCGGTATGATGGCTGCCAAAGCACGCCTGCTGCAGAATATTGTGGAGCGTGCGCTTACTGCCGACAACGAGAATGACGAAAACTCAACGCTAAACGACCAGTACGAATCGTTTAAAAACATACTGATACACGACCTCACGCCAAAAGGATTTGCCGACATTTATGCGCAAACGCTGGCCTACGGAATGTTTGCCGCACGGTACCACGATCAAACACCCGAAGATTTTAGCCGTTACGAGGCTGCCGAGTTGATACCCAAAACCAATCCTTTTCTGAAAAAACTGTTTACCTATATTGCCGGACCAGATATTGACGAACGAATAAAACGTACGGTTGATAACCTGGCACTGGTTTTTAGGGCGGTAAACCTCGATGCCCTACTGCATAACTTTGGCCGAAGCACACAAACGCAAGATCCTATTATTCATTTTTACGAAACCTTTTTGGCCGAGTACGATGCCAATCTACGTAAAGCGCGTGGTGTGTGGTACACTCCCGAGCCTGTGGTGAATTTTATTGTACGCGCAGTTGACGATATATTAAAAACCGAGTTCGACCTGCCACAGGGTTTGGCCGATACCGCAAAAACAAAAATAAAAGTACCTGTGCAGGGTAGTAAAAAAATGCAGGAGCTGGAGGTGCACAAAGTGCAGGTGCTCGATCCCGCCACCGGAACCGGAACCTTTTTGGCCGAAGTGGTAAAACACATTTACCACAACAAGTTTAAAAGCATGCAGGGAGCCTGGAGCGCTTATGTAGAGGAGCACCTTATTCCGCGCCTCAATGGTTTCGAGCTGCTTATGGCTTCTTATTCAATGGCTCACCTAAAACTCGATATGCTAC
>DASQBW010000782.1:0-2656 GCA_035635015.1 Draconibacterium sp.
GTAAAAGAGGCATTTGAAATGGTGGCCAATTATGAAGATGGAGTTATGAAGGCGATGGTAAATTTTTAAGATAAAACCTAATCAAGGATAAATACAACTAATCAATCAATACTATAAAATCCAATAAAAAAAACTACTAAACTAATGAATCATGTTTATCTTAAATTCTTATGCGTTGGCAGTAGTACTTTGTATTATTACAATGCTATGTTGGGGGTCGTGGGCAAACACCATGAACCTGAAACCTAAATCGTGGCCTAATCCGTTATTTTACTGGGATTATTGTCTTGGGATTGTTTTGTTTACCCTTGTTCTTGCTCTTACTCTTGGAAGTGTCGGTTCTGAAGGGAGAAGTTTTATTCCTGATTTACAACAGGCCAATTGGAGTTCGATTGGCTCAGCACTTCTGGGAGGTGTAGTGTTTAATTTATCCAATTTGCTTTGGGTTGCTGCGGCAGCGGTGGCCGGAATGTCAGTGGCATTTCCAATTGCTGTCGGACTCGCATTGGTTATCGGTGTTTTCCTCAATTACTTCATGGAAGCAAAAGGCAATCCTGTCGTGCTCTTTATGGGAGTAGGTCTTGTTGTGGTGGCTATTGTTGTAAATGCATTGGCCTACAGAACTGTGCCTAAAAAACAGAAAGGGGACACCAAAAAAGGAGTTATTCTTTCAATTTTGGCCGGTGTCATCATGGGATTCTTCTATTTCTTTGTGGCAAAAAGTGTTTCGCTTAACTTCAGTAATCCTGAACCAGGACTATTAACACCTTATTCTGCTGTGTTTATTTTCTCCATTGGTTGTTACTTCTCTGGATTTATCTGGAACACCTACTTCATGTACAAACCGGTTGAAGGAGTTGCATCTACCTACAAACAATACTTTAAAGAACGGCCGCTTAAAGTGCATTTAAGTGGCATCGTTGGTGGTGCCATTTGGGCAATGGGTACCTCTTTCAGTATTATTGCGGCAGAGCAGGCAGGCCCGGCAATATCATATGGTCTGGGGCAGGGATCAACAATGGTTGGTGCAGCCTGGGGCGTTTTTATCTGGAAGGAGTTTAAAGATGCACCAAAGAGTACCAATAAATTACTTGCATTAATGTTTGTGTGTTTTATTGCCGGATTAACACTGATTACTTTGGCGAGAAATGCTTAATAAAAAAGCATGAAGTTATATTTTGACTAATCTCAAAAGGAATAAACGATGAGAAAAAATTTAGTAACAGGTATAAAAAAGAAGATGTACTTGTTAATACTTGTTCAATTTTGCATTGTATTTTTTACTCTGAATTCTTTAGCGCAATCAGTTACCAACTGTGAACCTTCGGGTACTAATATCCCGGGAGCTCAATATCCGCAGGTGTGCCCCGACCAAACCGTTCAGTTCAGCATTAATGCCCCTGGTGCAGACCAGGTACAGGTACAGTTAGACAAAAGGTACAATCTTACAAAAGGAGAGGATGGAATATGGACCGGAAGCTCAGATCCGCAAGACCTGGGATTTCATTTTTACTCGGTAATTATTGGCGGACTTTCTGTAAACGATCCGGGAACGCAGGCTTTTTTTGGTGCAAGCCGAATGTCAAGTGCCGTGGAAGTTCCTGAACCGGATGTTGATTTTTACAAACCTCAAATTGGAATTCCTGCAGGAGCGTTGCGTTCAAAATATTTTTTCTCGGAAGTTACCGGAGAATGGCGGCACTGTTTTGTATACACTCCTCCGGGGTACGAGAAAAATCCAGATGAAAAATACCCCGTACTGTATTTGCAACACGGTGGTGGCGAGTCGGAATACAGCTGGGCTCAGCAGGGAAAGGTAAACTTTATAATGGACAACCTGATTGCTGAAGGCAAAGCAGAGCCGATGATTATTGTAATGAACAGTGGCTATGCTGTTTATGCAGGAACACCATTTCCGGTTCAGGATCCCAATGGCCGTTCAAGCGATGATATGTTTGTTGCATTTACCGATATGATGGTGAAAGATGTGCTCCCGATGATTGAAAAGGAATACCGTGTGTATGCCGACCGGGAACACCGCGCCATGGCAGGCCTGTCATGGGGCGTAAAACAAACATTCGAAACCACATTGCCAAACCTCGATCTGTTTTCAAATATTGGTGGATTTAGTGGCGGTATGGGATTCAGCCCGGACAATAAGCTTGAGGATGTTTATGATGGCGTTTTTAGCGATGTTGATGAGTTTAACAATAAAGTTAAAGTATTTTTTATGGCCAATGGAAGTAAAGAAAACTCAGGAGCAAAGATGGTCCATGAAACTTTGCAAGAAGCAGGAATAAACAGTGTTTACTATCAATCACCCGGTACAGCACACGAATGGCTGACCTGGAGAAGATGTTTACGCGAATTTGCTCCACTACTTTTCCATTAATCTAAAATCATTAAAAACGGCAAAAAATGAAACTTAAAAATATTTCAATACTACTACTATTTAGCACCTGTATTTTTATCTCGGCTTGTACAAATACACAGTCTAAACAGGAAGAAGCTGCCGGACCGGTTCCCGCATCAACAAATACACAGGGAATAAAATTTCCAAAAATTAATCCCGATTTGAGTGTGATATTCCATGTAAATGCTCCCGAAGCAAAAACGGTGCAGGTGGAACTGGGAAAACGTTATGATATGACCAAAA
>DASQBW010000783.1:0-2425 GCA_035635015.1 Draconibacterium sp.
AACATACACACCTCTTAATTATTTCTATTTTTTACACAACAAAGCCCCTAAATTAAACTCACCCCCTAATTTTATAAAAATCATGACAGATATTTGCCTCTAATCCATTAAAGAAATATAACTTGTGGTTTCTTCTTTACAACATGTAATTAAGCAAGTACTGTTTTTACGAATAGTAATGAAAATTAACCGCAATAAGAATTGAAAAAACTAATAAGTGCACAATGAAAGTTGACAGACGTAATTTTATTAAAACAAGTGGTATGTTTGCAGCAGGGAGTATGGTTATACCGCCCTTCGTGCAATCGTGCCAAAACGTACAAATTTCAACAAACGTGAAAAGTTATTTAGACCATTTTGAGGTGACTACCGAGATGTTGCAGAAAGTTATTGCAACAGCGATGAGCAAAGGCGGCGATTATGCCGACTTATTTTTTGAACATAAAATATCAAATAGTTTAAGCCTTGAAGACGGCAAGGTAAACCAGGCTTACTCAAATGTCGATTTTGGGGTTGGCATTCGCGTTCTTAAAGGCGACCAGACGGGGTTTGCCTATTCAGAGAATATAACACTCTCCGAGATGCTTAATGCTGCTAAAATGGCTGCTAACATAGCCAACAGCAGCGCCACTTTTAATGCCGCCGAATACAACGAAAAACTACCCGCCAACTATTACAAAATTTCAAAAAAGTGGGAAGATGTTTCGGTAAAAGAGAAGGTGCCTTTTGTACAAAAAGTAAACGATAGAATTTTTAGTCTCGATGAAAAGGTAATTAAAGTAAATGCCGGGATGAGTGATGAATCCAGTTATGTGATGTTTTATAACTCGGAAGGACTTTTCACATACGATTACAGACCGATGATAAGCTTTTATGCGGTATGCATTATGCAAAAAGATCAGCAAATTGAAAATTCTTATTCAGCACGTTCTGTTCGCAAGGGATTTGAATGGCTGTCTGATGATTTGGTTGATGAGATTGCCAGTGAAGCCATTGAAAAGACCAACCTTTTATTTAAAGCAGGAAAACCCAAAGCCGGAGAAATGCCGGTGGTACTGGGTGCCGGTGGTTCCGGGATATTACTTCACGAAGCTATCGGACATACTTTTGAAGCCGATTTTAACAGAAAAGGAACTTCAATTTTTAGCGATAAGCTCAATAAAAAAGTAGCAGAAGATTTTATAAACATTATTGATGACGGCACCCTGCCAAACGACCGCGGTGCGATTAATATCGATGATGAAGGAAACGAGGTACAAAAAACGTACATGGTAAAAAACGGTATGCTGAACAGCTACCTGCACGACAGGATCAGTGCAAAATATTATGGCGTTAATCCAACAGGAAATGGACGTCGCGAATCATTCCGCCACATGCCAATTCCACGTATGCGTTCAACGTACATGGAGAACGGCCCGCACACCACCGAAGAGATTTTTGCATCGGTTGACTATGGCGTTTATGTCGACAATTTCAGTAACGGCCAGGTTAAGATCGGTGCAGGCGATTTCACTTTCTTTGTAAAATCTGGATACATTATCGAAAACGGGAAACTAACCACTCCAATCAAGGATATTAATATTGTTGGGAACGGACCTCAGGCACTGGCCGATATTTCGATGGCTGCCAATGATTACAAAAACGACAGCGGAACATGGACCTGTGGAAAAGACGGACAATCGGTTCCGGTTACTCTTGGTTTGCCAACTGTTTTAGTGAAAAAATTGACCGTTGGAGGAACAAATGCTTAATCTCAGTTCAAAGTTTAGAGTTTAAAGTTCAAAGTAAATTGCTTGTAGCTATAAGCTAGTAACTAAAAACTAAAAAAATGACAAAAGAAGAAAAATATACATTGGCAAAATGGGCAATAAATCATGCACTAGAGAGCGGAGCCCAACAAGTAAGCGTTAGCATATCGAATAATCAAAGCAGCAGCATTGAGGTGCGCGAAGATAAAATTGACAAACTGGAGCAAGCACTACAAAACAACTTGTCCATTCGTCTGTTTGTCGATAAAAAATACTCAACCCACTCAACAAGTCGTTTAAACAAAGACGACCTGGCTCATTTTATTGAAGAAGCGATTGAGGGGACCAAATTCCTTTCTGAAGACGAATACAGGACACTTCCTGACCCTGATTTGTATTACAAAGGCGGAGGCAAAGATTTGGGCAGTTTGGACGAATCGTTTGGAAGCGTGGATCCCGAAGCAAAAATTCAAATTGCTTTTGCTGCCGAAAAGGAAGCTGCTGGTAAAGACGACCGGATAATCTCGGTATCATGCAATTATTTCGATGGCTTAAACGAGCGGGTAATGGTTAACAGCAATGGTTTTGAAGGCGACACTGCCAGCTCCTACTTTGGAATAAGCACAAACGTATCGGTTAAAGGCGATGGCGAGGCTCGCCCTGATTTTGGATGGGGA
>DASQBW010000784.1:0-13495 GCA_035635015.1 Draconibacterium sp.
GGCTACATTATTCATTTGTTCTAATTGTATCATATTTAGTTCTAATTTTTAATGAAGATAATGTTTTATTTATGAGACAAAAACAAGGTTCTGAAAATTAAGTTTTATTTTTTATCTCGTGTATCTATTCTCCATTTATTACTGAATATTCCAGGCGGAATAGGAACCAGACTACTCTATGAACAAAAATTGTTTGATTTATCTTATTATCATTGAAAGAATATCTAAATCAGTGGTTATGAAGTCAAAAGTCTCATTTTCCCCCTTCTTTTTCCTTGTATTATTGGGATTAATTACCTGCCAGGTGAAAGCTCAGAATGGGGCTCAACTTTATGAGCTGAATTGTGCTTCGTGCCACGGCGCTAATTTAGGTGGCGGTAATGCAGCAAGTTTAGTGGATGGTATCTGGCAATTTGGTGCTGAAAACAATTATATTTTCTGGAATGTAAAGTATGGTATTGCTCACCTCGGCATGCCTTCGTATGAGGAAACGCTTAGCGACCGTGAGATTCGTGATATTATCTCTTACATACGCGATTCGGAAAATGAAGTAGGAGCTGAGCGTCCGCCTATTGCAAAAGAGATTGAAACAATGGACTACATGATGGATGTAGAGATTTTTGCCGAAGGCCTTGAGGTTCCTTGGGCCATTGATTTTATAGATGAAAATATGGCTTTAATAACCGAGCGACCCGGCCGGTTACGGGTTGTTAAGAATGGCAAGTTGTTGACTGAGCCTGTAAAAAACACCCCCGAGGTACTTAACGAAGGGCAAGGAGGTTTGATGGATGTTGCAATAGATCCTGATTATAAGGAGAATGGTTGGATTTACCTGGCTTACAGTCATGCTTTAACAAGTGGCTATACTGGTTCGCGACCACCATCGATGACCCGGATTGTACGTGGAAAAATTGAAAATAATACTTGGACCAACCAGCAGGTGTTGTTTGAAGCTCCACACGAAACATACCGTACTACCCGCCATCATTACGGTTGCCGGATTGTATTCGATCCATCGGGGTACTTGTATTTTGCCATTGGCGACCGCGGTGCCGGGTACATGGCGCAGGATTACAAATTACCCAATGGCAAAGTGCATCGCATTAATAAAGACGGAAGTATTCCTGATGATAATCCATTTGTTGAAGAGGGAGGATCGATTCTATCGCTGTATTCTTTGGGTAACCGGAATATTCAGGGTATGGCAATTCATCCTGAAACCGGGGAGTTATGGACCACTGAACACGGACCTTACGGAGGTGACGAGCTGAACCGGATTCAATCGGGTAAAAATTACGGTTGGGAAACCATTACCTACGGCAAAAATTACAACGGGAGTATTATTACTGAAGAAACGCACAGACCGGGAATGGAACAACCTAATTTGTATTGGAGGCCTTCGATTGCTGTTTGTGGACTCGATTTTTATCGTGGAGACCTTTTCAGCAAATGGAAAAACAAACTATTGGTTGGGGCTTTAAAATATGAAGAAGTTCGTTTGCTTCAAATAGAAAACGACAGGGTGGTGCATCAGGAGGTAATTGTAAAAAACCAGGGACGTGTGCGTGATGTATCAACCGGGCCGGAGGGTGCTATTTATGTGGTGTTGAATAATCCGGGAACAGTGATTAAGCTAACTCCTCAGAATTAGAACTATTCACATAATGTAGTATTTGTAATCTCTCCAAGTTTCGATTGTTCATTCATAATGTCTTCAAGCGTAGTCGATTTCAGAATTTCTACAAACTGGCGGTTCAGATTTCCCCAAAAGCCAAACAATGCGCAAATATCTTTTCGTTTGCATAGGTAATTTTCCGATACGCAGTCAACTACGCAAACTCCTGGTTCAAAAGCGCTGTGAATATCGTAGATCGTAATTTCTGAAGGTTTTCGGGTAATAATGTATCCACTTCTTCGTCCACCGGCTTTGGTTACTAAACCAGCCACTTTTAACGAGTTGATAATATGATCGAGGTACTTATAAGAGAGATTCTGGTTGGCAGCAATATCCTTTTGGTAAATTCCGCCACCGGAACCATTTAATGCTATTTCTAAAATAGCCCTTAGTCCATATCGTGTTCGTGTACTAAACTTCAAGGTATCTGGTTTTATTTATCAAGCATAATTTGATGCAAAATTAATAAAATCCTGATAATCATATTTAAAATAGTTTTTGGGGAGTGGAGAGTGGTCTCTATTTAATGATCTTTTAATTAGCCTGTTTCTTATTTCGCTCCCGGGACATTTTTTTGAAATGGCATTGTTGGTAACCTTATCAAATGCAGCGTCGTTATAAAATTGGGATTTCGTGAGTCGTTGATATGATTAAATTTTTGATTGGAATATTTTTAGTGCTTGCACCAATGGTTAGTAATTCGCAAAACGATGCATTTTTTAATGATCGTAAGAGAATGGTTGAACTGCAGCTTAAAGACAGGGGTATCAACGATGAATTGGTTTTAGCTGCATTTCAGGAAGTTCCGCGCCACAAATTTGTGTTGCCCCGGTATCTGGAATTGGCTTATACCGATAATCCCCTACCTATAAACGAAGGCCAGACTATTTCTCAACCTTATGTTGTTGCCTACATGACTGGGATTTTGGAACTCACGAAAGCAGACCGTGTTTTGGAAATTGGAACAGGTTCAGGTTACCAGGCAGCTATTATCGCACAATTATGCGATTCGGTATTTACCATTGAGCTTTTTGAGGAATTGAGCAAGTCTGCTACAAAAGTTTTCCGGCAATTGAACTACAATAATATTTTCTGCAAAGTGGGCGACGGCTATCTGGGGTGGCCCGAAAAAGCACCTTTCGATGCTGTAATTGTAACCTGTTCGCCTTCGCACGTGCCTGAACCGTTAATACAACAACTGTCCGAAGGCGGGAGAATGATCATTCCGGTAGGAGAGGGAAACCTGCAAAAGCTTGTTCTTTTACAAAAGAAGGAAGGAAAAATCAGGGAGAAAAATGTGCTGCCTGTGCGCTTTGTCCCAATGCTTAACAAGAAAGGAACAAAATATTAATAGGTCAACATAAATTAAATATATGCAAAAGTTCATTTTAGTCTTTGTAATTCTGTTGGGGGGCTATTTCATTCAGGCTCAGGTTGTTTATAAACACAAACTTCCTTATGTATCCGGGAAACAGTTATTTAAAGCGCCTCAATACATAACAGAAAAGCCCGGTCTGCCCTCTCCGGTAATTACTGAAACGGACGTGAATTTTTACTTTTGAAGTTAACCAGCGGCTATGGTTGGCTGGATGTAACCGTTGAAAACGGAATGCCTTTTGACTATAAGCAAGGATTATATGGTAAAGGGAATCAGCTAAAAACCAATGGCGAAGACTTTCCCCATTTTGCCAAAATGGGTGTTCATTCAACTGAAGAGCTGGCAAACGCAAAGATTATTAACGGATTATCGGTTGCAAAAATTACCATTGATGCACGGCCGTGGGGATCGTCGGGAGTTGGATTTGTGGCAGAAGATGAAACTGTAATCTCGGTGATTTGGGAAGATAACAAGACAGTGGAAAAACTCGGTCTTTCTCATCCTGATATTGCTCGTCCGTTATTTCATTTTTGGAATACCGTGCATGATTTTGAACAATACAATCTGAATCCGGAGACGAACAACCGGCTTGAATTGTCCTCAATGATATATAACGGACACGAAATAGAACTTAAGGTCCAGGGAAGCCGGGGGTGGCAAGAATCTGTTTTTAATGATGAGATCCTGGGAACGGGTCATATAGAACTGTGGCGTCAGCTTACTTCTGAAGAGCAGCTTTTTCTGGAAGATAATTACGGGCACCTGTCTGCAGTTCAAATGGAAGAACTCAAAAAAATGCTTTCGTATCTCCATACCGGCGAAATGGTATTCTTTTACATTAATCGTTATGGTTTTTACGAAGGGCACAACGAATATCGGGTAGATCCGATAACTGTTGCTTTTCTGTTTGGCTTAAAATCATTTAATGAACTTCACCGTGCTGTTAACGGTGATTTATACAAATATTTTAATACACACTTCACCAGAAATCCGGAGTAAAATGAAACGCGCATCAGAAAGATTTTTGCACAAACGCGAACAATAAAAATCATGCGAGTACCATCTAGTAACTTTAAAAACAAAGAATTTTTAATAAGATGAAAAACAGTGTCACCATTGTAACCATAGCGCTTCTTGTATTTTTATCTCTGAATATCAGGGCACAATCTCAACAAGCACGAATAGATTCGCTGGTAATGAAGATGAGAACAGCAGGTAGAGAGTGGAACGATTATGCAAATCCGCTAATAGAAATTGGCGAACCTGCCGTGCCGCTACTTATTAAAAATGCGACAGATGCAAGCCTAAGCCAATGGAACAGAAGAATTCTAATGACTACCCTCAATAATATCCATTCCGAGCAATGGGTAAAACCTGCATTAAAGATTCTGTTTGATTATAATGAAACTCCGGAAATGAGGAACCGGGTGACAGGAGGATTATCTGGTTATGATCTGTCGCAAGTGAATGAAGAATTATGGCTGTTATTTAATAGCGTAGAGAATCAATTTCATAAATCGAATTTAGCAAACCTTTTGGTAAATTCAGATACAGCTTTGGCTTACAAGGCTTTCTGTGAGCTGTATCAAACACAAGACGGGCATATTCAGCGGAATGCCTTGCAAAATCTGGTTTTGCTACGTCCTCATGAATCCATATCGTGGTATCTGGATGCTATTCAGGGAGAGGACTGGATGACTGCTAATCTGGCCATGGACAGCCTGATCCGTTCTGCGTTGTTTGAGGCAGGTAGCTTCATGTCGCTTTATAACTTGCCTGGCGTATCAGAAGAAGTGCAGTGGCGTGTTATCTTCGTTTTGGGTCAGCGTAGCGATTCGGCTTATGCGGCATTTTTTTGCGAAGCTATGGAAAGTAAGAGTTGGCTGGTCAGAACGGAAAGTGCTATTGCACTGTCGAAATTGAATAAGGAAACAGTATTAAAACAGGTATCAGGTCTTCAAAATAGTTCCACAACGACTGTTCGAAACAATGCCCGATGGGTTGTTCTCCATTTGACGGATAAGTATTGATTTTTGAATTGAGAGCAATCTGTACAACGGGAATATGGTAACTTTTATAAATTTCCAAACTTCATTACCCAACCATCGCTGCGCGTATTTGTTTCCTCCTGAATTCCGGGACCAATTACTACAAAACCACCATCGGTACTGTTAATTATTCGTGCTGCATGGTCGTTGTTAAAATGAAGCCGAAGCAGCTTTTCGCTGTGTTCGTTGCCGTCAGCATCAACACCAAGCAGCCATGGCCCTACTTTGCCTAAATATGATGTTGCTTTAATTCCTGCAACGATAAATGTCCCGTCGGGAAGTATTGTCAGGGCGTTTCCTCCCTCCGAGCCTTCACGGGTCACATTTTTTGTCCACACGATTTCACCACTTGCGCTTATCTTGTTCAAAACCAGGTCGTAATCGAAAATAGGATCGGCAGAGTTAATATCGTTTAAACATTTTCCATTCCAGCCAACAATCATTAAACAACTGTCGGGCGAACAGCAAATACATTCGGGCCACACCTTTTGGTCCGGTGTTTTTATTCTGGAGAACCATTTAGCTTCTCCTTTATTGTTGGTTCGAATTGCCAGTATATCACAGTTGTTTTTTCCTGTTTCGCTTACTTGTGCAGCTATAGCAAAATCGCCGCCGGGCAACTTTTTTATTGAGTTGGCACATCCGTTAAAATCGTTTTCGAAAATCTTCTCCCATACAATTTCTCCGTTTTCATCCATTACCGCCATCCATGGTTTTGGATGATCCGGATCTTCACCTTTCGATCCAACAATTGCAAAACTATTTTCATCAAGTGCAACAATATCGGCTAAATTAAGGTATTCTTCGCCGAGCGTGTTTTTCCAAAAATCATCTCCATTTTCATCCACACGGATTAAAAGACATTGTTGCTTCTCATCTGCGTACGAACTACCAATTAGTACGTAGCTTTTATCGATTAATTGTACCAGTCTTTTTGGGATCTCCTTATTTTCATTGCCTATTTTTTTCGACCAAAGTAGGTCCCCATTTGTGTTAAAGCGGTTGATGCTAAAATCAAATGAATTTCCTTCTACATTTACTGCTCCGGTAACAGTATATCCCTGATTTAAATCTTCAATCACATCCGTGTAAAAATCGCAACCTTTTAATCCCGATTGTTTGTTCCATGTCGGATCAGGAATTTGAGCCATCGATAATGTAAAATGCGAAATCAGAAAGAGGGTGATGCAAATTTTTTTTGTTTTCATAGTTATAGTTGATATTGGTTTTTATCTACAAATTACACTTACGAATTTTTAGCAATTTTCGTTTCAATAATGGCACTAAGAACTGGGGCTCTGTTTGTTCAGGTGTCGTCTTTTATAAAGAATCATTTGTGAGCAGAAGCCGTTTGCAAGCAAGCAGAACGCTTAAGTTTTAAATAGTCTTAAAATGATGGAACTATCGCTTGTGGCATTTTTCTAAACTCAGGAATTTGTACTACTTTCGTCGAGTTATTTAGAAATGTAAGCATGTGGATTAAACTATCCAGAGTAATCCTTAGAAATAGAATACTTCTTCTTTCAGTCCTGGCGGTCATTACCGTTTTTTTGGGCTACCATGCCCAAAAAGTGGAAATGTCGTATGAGTATGCCTCATTGCTGCCAAAGAAAGATCAAGCCTATAAAGATTATCAGAATTTTGTTGAAATATTTGGTCAGGAAGGTAACCTGATTATTGTTGGAGTGCAGGATACGAATTTTTTTCGCCTCGATCATTTTAATGCATGGAAATCGCTGTGCAATGATTTGAAAAAAGTGGATGGGGTTGAAAATTTGCTTTCGGTATCGAACACCTACAATCTTGAAAAAGACAAGGACGAGAAAAAGTTTGAAGTGGTAAATACCTTTCCTGAGACCATTACAAGCCAGGAGGAGTTGGATGGTTATGTGGAAGAATTTAAACGTTTGCCATTTTACCGCGATCTGGTTTATAACGATAAAACCGATACCTATTTGCTGGCCATTACGGTAAACAAAGACAAAATGGCAAGCAAGGAGCGCGAAGACCTGGTTGCCGGAATTCAGGAGGTCTGCCACAAATTTGAGTTGAAAGAAGATGTAAAACTGCATTATTCCGGTATTCCCTACATCAGGGTGGTAAACTCGGTAAAAATTAAGCGCGAGTTGTACATGTTCAGCGTGCTGGCCCTTGTTATTTGTATCGTGGTTTTATTCTTGTTTTTCCGTTCGTTTAAAGCTGTTTTTGTTCCGGTGCTCATTGTAATAGTCGGTGTTATCTGGGCCATGGGAATGTTGTCGCTGTTTGGCTACAAAATCACCCTTTTATCCGGAATGATCCCACCATTATTGATTGTAATTGGTATTCCAAACAGCATTTATATGCTGAACAAATTTCATCACGAATATGTAAGCCATGGTAATAAAATAAAGGCGCTGCAGCGTGTGATCATTAAGATTGGTAACGCTACCTTTTTAACCAACCTTACAACAGCTTCAGGATTTGCTACTTTTATTATTGTAAAGAGTGACATTTTGAGGCAGTTTGGCATTATCGCCTCGCTGAATATTCTAGGGCTTTTTATTCTTTCGCTGTTGCTAATTCCAATTATATTCAGTTTTATCGGAGCGCCATCATCGCGCCACGTTGGACACCTCGATAATAAGATTGTGACCAAAATAATCCGTAAACTGATGCACATTACCCAAAATTACCGGCAGGTGGTTTATTTTGTTACCATCGGCGTAATTGCGGTAAGTATCTTCGGAATAACTTTAATGAAAAGCTCGGGTTACATGCTCGATGATATTCCTGAAGATGATCCTGTGTATGTCGACCTGAAGTTTTTTGAGAGCAACTTTAATGGGCTAATGCCTCTGGAAATTATGGTCGACACTAAAAAACCACAGGGGGTGATGCAGTTAAGCACCTTCCAAAAAATAGATCAACTCGAAACCCAATTGGCGCAATACCCCGAATTATCGGCATCTACCTCGTTACTTAATTTGCTAAAGTTTGCCAAGCAGGCTTTTTACAACGGGCACGAAAGATATTACAGTCTGCCTAACAACCGCGAAAAGAATTTTATCCTGCAATATGCCTCAACTGGTGAAGAGAATACCGAAATGTTACATTCGTTTATGGACAGTACACTTCAGACCACCCGAATCAGTATTCGCGTAAAAGATGTGGGCACCAAACGAATGGAAGAGCTTTATACGCAGTTTAATGCTGATATAGATTCGATATTTACTTCCGATAAATACGATGTAACGGTTACCGGATCCAGCATTATTTCGTTTAAAGGAAACCAGTATTTGTTGAAGAACCTGTTTACAAGTCTTGGTTTGGCTATTTTGCTGATCTCGTCTTTTATGGCCATCATGTTTTCGTCGTGGCGAATGGTTATTCTGTCGTTAACGCCAAATATAATTCCGCTCATATTTACTGCTGCCATTATGGGTTTTACAGGCATTCCAATTAAAGCATCAACCATATTGGTATTTAGTATTGCTTTTGGTATTTCGGTGGATAACACGATTCACTTTCTGGCCAAATACCGGCAGGAGCTGAATATGACCAACTGGGACATCCGAAAATCGGTGGTGATTGCACTAAAAGAAACCGGTGTGAGTATGTTGTATACGTCGGTAGTGTTATTTTTTGGATTTGGGATATTCACCATTTCCAATTTCGGAGGTACACAGGCTATGGGTATATTGGTTTCGTTGACACTTTTGGTGGCCGTTACTTCAAACCTGATTTTACTGCCTTCGTTACTTTCCGGATTGGAGCGCTTAACAACCACCGAGGCATTTAAAGAACCACTGCTTCATATTTACGATGAAGAAGAAGATATTGAACTGGAAGACCTGGAAATTGTTCCTGATGACGAACTAAATTTGGGAGATTGATGTACACCGTTGAAGAACTTCAAAAAAGAGTAAGTGTTGAAATCGCGAAGCGTTCGAAAGAACTGTTGAACAATCAACCGGTTGAATTGTATGATCCGATCAGTTATTCGCTGGATATGGGCGGGAAACGTTTACGTCCGGTGCTGGTTTTACTTGCTTATAATATGTTTGCCAGTGATATCGAACGTGCCGTTCCGGCAGCAATTGGGATTGAAGTATTCCACAATTTTACCTTACTTCATGACGATATTATGGACAAAGCTGATGTGCGTAGAGGCCGGCTAACCGTTCATAAAAAATTCAGCGAAAATGCAGCCATTTTATCGGGCGATGCCATGGCTTTTCAGGCGTACCGTTATTTTCTCGAAGAACAATCCACATCCCTGGTAAAAGCACTTAAAGTGTTTAGTAAAACAGCTATTGAGGTATGCGCGGGCCAGCAATTTGATATGGATTTTGAACAGCGAATGGATGTAACCAAGGATGAATATTTGGAGATGATCCGGCTGAAGACTGCTGTTTTACTGGCTTGTAGTTTAAAGGTTGGCGCTTTATTGGCAAACGCCGAAGCTGAACTTTGCGATGAACTGTATGAGTTTGGCATTCATCTGGGGCTGGCTTTTCAATTGCAAGACGACCTGCTCGATACATTTGGTACTCAGGCCGTATTTGGCAAACAAATTGGTGGCGACATTCTGGCCAACAAAAAAACGTTTCTTTTAATAAATGCCTTGGAAAAACTTACAGACAAACAAAAAGCCGAACTCATGTATTGGATTTCAATACCAGATTTTAATCCAAAAGAAAAGATACAGGCCGTAACCGAACTGTATCAATCCATTGAAGTAAAAAAAATTGTTGAAGAAAAAATAGCGGAGTTTTTTGATAATGCGATTCGGATTTTAGATAATTTGGAGGTAAGCGACGAAGCAAGGCAACCCCTGCGTGAGTTGGCTTTCAAAATGCTTACACGAAAGCACTAATAAAGGTTTCGAAGATGAAATAATTCTAAAGCGCATAAAAGCGATCTTGCAGAAAAACAAAACAATGCTAAATTTGTTAGGAAATTACATTTATACGAGAGTAAAAAACCAGTCTTAAATTCAATCCAATATGGCTCAAAGTAATGGGAAAATAATACAGGTAATCGGACCTGTAGTTGATGTTAGTTTTGATACTGAAGGCAGCGATTTACCTTCAATTTACGATGCACTTGAAATTCCGCGTGAAGGAAAAGAAAGTTTAATTATTGAGTGCCAGCAGCACATTGGAGAAAATACAATTCGTTGTGTGGCAATGGATTCGACCGATGGTTTAAAACGTGGTTCAGAAGTGACCCCAATGGGTAGTCAGATAAAAATGCCTAAAGGGCAGGAAGCTCTTGGCCGCTTACTCAATGTAGTTGGAGATTCGGTTGATGGCTTGGAGCAACTGCCAAAAAATGGACTTAACATTCATAATGAGCCGCCAAAATATGAAGAATTAACCACCGAAACCGAAGTTTTGTACACCGGTATAAAAGTTATTGACCTGATTGAACCATACGCCAAAGGTGGTAAAATTGGTTTATTTGGAGGTGCCGGTGTTGGTGAACGTACGCGCGAAGGAAACGATTTACTGCGCGAGATGATCGAAGCAAATATTGTAGACTACGGCGAAGAATTCAAAAAGTCGATGGAGGAAGGCAGCTGGGACCTTTCGAAAGTAGATCCTGAAAGATTGAAAAAATCGAAACTGGCTATGGTTTTTGGTCAGATGAACGAACCACCGGGTGCCCGTGCCCGTGTTGCGCTTTCAGGATTAACAATAGCCGAAAGTTTACGCGATGGTGATGGTTCAACCGGAGGAGGTCGCGATATTCTTTTCTTCGTTGATAATATTTTCCGTTTTACACAGGCAGGTTCCGAGGTATCGGCACTTCTCGGACGAATGCCATCGGCTGTAGGTTACCAGCCAACGCTGGCCACCGAAATGGGGGTGATGCAGGAACGGATTACATCCACAAAAAATGGTTCAATTACATCGGTGCAGGCGGTTTATGTACCTGCCGACGATTTAACCGACCCTGCTCCGGCAACTACCTTTGCCCACCTCGATGCAACAACTGTATTAAGCCGTAAAATAGCCGAGTTGGGTATCTATCCTGCAGTTGATCCACTGGATTCGTCATCACGTATTCTTACTCCTGAAATTGTTGGAGACGAGCATTACAATTGTGCACAGGATGTGATAATGTTGTTACAGCGTTACACCGAATTACAGGATATTATTGCCATTTTAGGGATGGACGAATTGTCGGAAGAGGATAAGCTGGTGGTGCACCGTGCCCGCCGTGTTCAGCGTTTCCTTTCGCAACCATTCTTTGTGGCTACGGCATTTACCGGGCTGGAAGGGAAACTGGTTTCGATAGAAGATACAATCAAAGGTTTCAGAATGATTATGAATGGTGATGTTGATCAGTATCCTGAGGCTGCGTTTAACCTTGTAGGAACCATTGAAGAAGCCATTGAGAAAGGTGAAAAATTATTAGCTGACAAATAAATTACCACACATGTACCTGGAAATAATTACACCAGACAGAAAGATATTTGAGGGCGAAGTGAATTTGGTTCAACTTCCCGGAAGTAAGGGAACCTTCGAAATCCTAAAAAATCACGCCCCAATTATTTCATCCCTCGGTAAAGGAACGCTGAGATTTGAAGATTCCAACGGGCATGAGCAGCATTTTGAGATCGACGGAGGTGTAATTGAAAACAGGGCAAATAAAATTATTGTATTGGTTGAATCGGCATAATAGAATAAAATTAAGCTATTGAAAATCCCCGTAGAAGATTTTCTGCGGGGATTTTTTATGTCGGGAAATAGAGTTCTCCAAAAATTCAATATCTTCGATACATTGAAAAAAATGAAAGTAAAATTTCTGGTAATACGGTTTAGTTCTATTGGCGACATTGTGCTTACAACACCTGTGGTGCGCGGATTAAAACATCAGGTAGAAAATGCTGAAGTACATTTTGTCACGAAAAAGAAGTTTGCCTGCCTCCTGCAATCCAATCCATATATAGATAAAGTTTATCTGCTCGAAGACAACATAGGAACTTTAATAGGTCAACTTGGCAGCGAGAAGTATGATTATATCATCGACCTGCATAACAATTTCAGGAGCAATAAAATACGCCGTCGTTTAAAAGCACAGGCTTATGGTGTAAATAAGCTGAATTGGGAAAAGATACTGATGGTTACTTTCAAAGTGAACCGCTTGCCCAATGTGCATATTGTCGACCGTTACCTGGAAACGGTATCGGCTTTCGATGTAAAAAACGATATGCAGGGGCTGGATTATTTTATTGATGAGGAGAATATGTTTAAGCAGGAGGATTTGCCGGAGCTGTTTCACCAGGGATATGTTGCTTTGGTAATTGCCGGAACCTACTTTACAAAAAAAATGCCTGCAGTTAAGGTCTCTCAAATTTGTCAGAATATTCCCCATCCCGTTATTCTTCTTGGGGGAAAAAACGAATATAATGAAGGTGAACAGATTTTGTCGCAATCCAAAGGGAATGTATTAAACTATGCCGGAAAGATATCGTTGAATCAATCGGCCTCACTTATTCGCGAAGCAAGGGTAGTGATAACCAATGATACGGGTCTGATGCATATTGCGGCTGCGTTTAAAAAGAAAATCCTATCGTTTTGGGGAAACACTATCCCTGAATTTGGAATGACCCCGTACTATCCCGCACATCAGTCGGAGATAATGCAGGTTCATGATTTAAAATGCCGTCCCTGTTCAAAACTTGGCCACCGGAAATGCCCGAAAAAGCATTTTAAGTGCATGGAAGATATTGATATTGAAAATGCGGTTGAGTGGATAAACAAGAATTACTAGTCGTTACACTTCCCTGGCTTTTTCCTGAATAGAAATTAATTCGTATTTTCAGTTCAATTCTGTATTGAACAATCAAAAAATTGCAATTAATGAAACGTCGTTCCTTTTTTAAAACAACGGCTCTCAGCGGTTCTGTAGTAGCTTTAAGCGGTGTAACAGCTTGTGGTCAGAAATCAGACACGGCGGAAGAGGTTGATCTGACAGCATTCGACATGAATGAAACTTCAGCATTAAAGTTACAGCAGAAAATGGAGTCCGGAGAACTTACGGCAGAGCGTATTTGTAAAAAATACCTCGATCGAATTACGCTGGTAGATCCACATTTAAAGTCGGTGATCGAACTAAATCCGGATGCATTGGAAATTGCCCGGAAACTTGATGAGGAACGACAATACGGATCGGTGCGAGGCCCTTTACACGGGATTCCGGTAATGATAAAAGACAATATTGATACCGGCGATAAAATGCAAACTACTGCCGGATCGCTGGGATTGGAAGGAAATATAGTTGAAAAAGATGCATTTATCGTAAAAAAACTACGCGAAGCCGGAGCTGTGTTGTTGGGAAAAACAAACCTGAGCGAATGGGCTAATTTCCGCTCTACCAATTCAACGAGCGGCTGGAGTGGGC
>DASQBW010000785.1:0-1867 GCA_035635015.1 Draconibacterium sp.
CCACGCCACGGTTCTCCACGCTTGCAAAACCGTAAACAACCTGAAAGACACCGACAAGAACTTCCGACAGTTTGTCGAAGACATAGAAAAGAAATTGAAAATGTAATACCGGCAGGCTTTTAAGCCTGCCTTTTTTTTGCCCGTATGATTTACCTGATCCTGTGCATCCTTTCTTCATCAATGATTTATGTGATTTTCAGAGTTGCAAAAAATTACAATTGTAAACTACAATCACTGATCACGATAAATTATCTGGCTGCCTGTGTTTTGGGTATTCTATTGTTTCAACCTTTTGCCGGAGGTAAAAATCCGCTGGCACTCCCCCACTGGACTCCGTATGCAGTAATACTCGGGATTCTTTTTATTGCCATGTTTTATCTAATAGGTTACAGCTCGCAAAAAGCAGGCATTACCGTAACAACACTGGCCAATAAATTATCGCTGGTTTTTCCGGTAGCATTCTCGCTGATCTACTTTAACGAACACCTTTCAGTAGTAAAAGCAATCGGAATTGTTACAGCTATAATTGCCATTGGATTAACGGTTTACAAAAAGGAGATTACCAGAACAAACCTTATTTATATCGTTCTCCCCTTGTTTTTGTTTTTAGGAAGCGGAGTGATCGACTCATTAGTAAAATATGTTCAGGCAGTAAAAATCTCCGACGACGAAACTTCGCTTTACACCATTCTGGTATTTGCCGTTGCCTTTTTATGCGGAATTGTAGTGACAATAATTACAAAAACATACCGGCAACGATTGAATCCGGCAACATGGATTTTCGGGACACTTTTGGGAGTAGTAAATTTCGGATCGCTCTATTTTATTATAAAAGCACTGAATAATTCAGGATTGAAAAGCTCGCTGGTTTTCGCCCTGAATCATATGGCGATTGTAGCTCTTACCACCATTTTAGGTACTTTGCTTTTTAAAGAACGCCTGAATAAAATTAACTTTGCGGGTGTTGTTTTAGCGCTCATCAGTTTATATTTCCTGTTATAATGGACGATCAATATAAAACCATAGAAACACCGAGTACCGGTTACTTTAAAGATAAAGGCAGCAAATTTTATTCGTATGCCTACCCCTTAAAAGATGAAGAAGAAGTAAAAGAGCTGGTTGCCGTATTAAAAAAAGAACATCACAGTGCACGCCATCATTGTTATGCCTGGCGGCTGGGCACTGAAGAAATTCGCACACGTACAAACGACGACGGCGAACCTTCATCAACTGCAGGAAAACCCATTTTAGGTCAATTACAAAGCTACGAGGTTACCAATATTCTGGTGGTGGTAGTTCGTTATTTTGGAGGAACGCTGCTGGGTGTAAGTGGTCTTATTAACGCCTACCGGGCAGCTACGGTTGAAGCGCTGAACAATGCCAACATCCTATCAAAACTCATTGAAATTCAGTATGAACTAAGATTTGAATATGCCATGCTGAATACCGTAATGAATAAGCTAAAACAGGATAACTACAATATTGTAACCACTGATTTTCAGGAAAGCTGCCGGCTAATATTTAAAGCCCGGAAATCGGAGAATGAAAGAGCTTTTCAATCGTTTAAAGAAATCTATGGGATAGAAATAAAAAGGCTGGATTAGCATTTCTTCATGTTAATAAAATGCTGATAAGTACGCCACACTATTTTTGACAAACGTTAACTAACACCGTATTTTTGAACCATGATGCTACGCGTGATATTCCACTTTAACTTTCTTGAGCGAGGCACTAAAAACCGCTTTGAGAAGGTTTCTCATTCCCTTCGCAGCATCAGACGATTTTTAAAAGCAATCGTTTTTTTCTATAAAAAAGGTTCTACTTTTATTCAAATTAACGAAGACCAACATTTTCTTTTCCGAAATGT
>DASQBW010000786.1:0-2887 GCA_035635015.1 Draconibacterium sp.
ATTTGTGTTCGTCTACATTTGTGCTGCTTAAAAATTAGCACTCGGAAATTTGAATATGAAATACGAAGTTTTTGCGTGTAAATTCGCCTTATTCAAAAGGCAACAAGCAGTTTTTATAGTATATATTAATCGGAATCAACCAAAAATAAATAATTGATTATGAGCAGATTTTTAACAGCCTCAATTGGAAGAAAATTTGTGATGAGTCTGTCGGGATTATTCCTGGTAGTATTTATTGCAGTCCATTTGGGCCTCAACTTATTACTGATCTTTGACAACAGCGGTGATTTGTTTAATCAGGGAGCTCACTTTATGGCTACTAACCCCTTGATTAAGATTATGGAACCCATCCTCGGACTAGGTTTTATCATTCACATTGTTTGGTCATTCTTCCTCGAGTATCAAAACTGGAAAGCACGCCCGGTTAAGTATGCCAAAAAGAACATGAGCGGAGCAAGCTCGTGGGCATCGCGTAACATGTTGGTGTTAGGTGGTTTGGTTTTGGTATTTCTTATCATCCACGTCATTAACTTCTTTGTAAAAATGAAGTTTACTGGTGATCCGCTTTTGGCAGAAGTTACCGTTAACGGCGAACACATGCACAATGCCTACGCTTTGGTTTCTGCTGCTTTTATTAACAGCACTGTACTCGGTGTTTTCTACATACTTGGTGGTGCTTTGCTGGGATTTCACCTGTCGCATGGTTTCTGGTCGGCTTTCCAAACTTTAGGGTTAAACAACAAACACTGGTTAAATCGCTGGAAAGTTATTGGTCAGATTTACGCAATTCTTGTCGCAGTGGGTTTTGCAATTATTCCACTTTATTTCATGTTAGGATTGTATAAATAAAAAAGAGGAAAGAATTATGAGCATTTTAGAGAATAAGATACCTGAAGGGCCATTAGCCGAGAAGTGGAGCAAACACAAAGCTGCCATTAAAGTAGTGAGCCCTGCTAACAAGCGTAAATTAGAGATTATTGTTGTTGGTACCGGTTTAGGTGGTGCCTCGGCAGCTGCTTCTTTAGCAGAATTAGGATACAAAGTAAAAGCATTTTGTTACCAGGACAGCCCGCGTCGTGCACACTCTATTGCTGCACAGGGTGGTATCAATGCTGCAAAAAACTATCAGAACGATAACGACTCGGTTTATCGTTTGTTCTACGATACAATTAAAGGTGGCGACTACCGTGCACGCGAAGCTAACGTTTACCGTTTGGCAGAAGTATCGCCAAATATTATCGACCAGTGTGTTGCACAAGGTGTACCATTTGGCCGCGAATACGGGGGTTTGTTAGATAACCGTTCGTTTGGTGGCGTGTTGGTAAGCCGTACGTTCTACGCACGTGGGCAAACCGGTCAGCAGTTGTTAATTGGTGCTTACCAGGCATTAAACCGTCAGATTTCGAAAGGTGCTGTTGAAATGTACAACCGCCACGAAATGCTGGATTTGGTTAAGATCGACGGAAAAGCCCGTGGTATTATTGCCCGCGACCTTGTTTCGGGCGAGATCAAACGTTTTGGAGCACACGCAGTTGTTGTTGCAACAGGTGGTTACGGAAACGTATTCTTCCTGTCGACTAACGCAATGGGAAGTAACGGTTCTGCCGCCTGGCAGTGTTACAAACGTGGTGCTTTTATGTCGAACCCATGTTTCGTACAGATTCACCCAACTTGTATTCCTGTTCATGGCGATCAGCAATCGAAACTGACTTTGATGTCAGAGTCGTTGCGTAACGATGGCCGTGTTTGGGTTCCGAAGAAAAAAGAAGATGCAGTAAAATTGCAGAAAGGTGAAATTGGTCCGAACGACATTCCTGATGAAGATCGTGACTTTTACCTGGAAAGAAGATATCCTTCGTACGGTAACCTTGTACCTCGTGACGTTGCGTCGCGTGCTGCAAAAGAACGTTGCGATGCCGGATTTGGTGTAAATGCCGAAGGTAAAGCAGTTTTCCTCGACTTTAAATATTCGATCGATCGTTTAGGTAAAAATGTAATCGCACAGCGTTATGGTAACCTGTTCCAGATGTACGAAAAAATTACCGACGTTGATCCTTACAAAGAGCCAATGATGATTTACCCGGCAATTCACTATTCAATGGGTGGTACCTGGGTTGATTACAACCTGATGACTTCGGTTCCTGGTTTGTATTCTATTGGTGAAGCTAACTTCTCCGATCACGGTGCAAACCGCCTTGGTGCTTCGGCGCTGATGCAAGGTTTGGCCGATGGATATTTTGTGTTGCCATACACTATTGGTGATTACCTGGCTGACGAAATTATGACGCCAATGGCCGACACAAACGCTCCTGAGTTTGCTGAAGTTGAGAAAGAAGTAACAGATCGTATCGAGAAGTTATACAACATTAAAGGTTCGAAACCGGTTGACTATTTCCACAAAAAACTGGGTCAAACCATGTGGGACAATGTAGGTATGGCACGTAACGCTGAAGGCTTGAAAAAAGCAATTGAGGATATTAAAGCTATTCGCGAAGAATTCTGGAAAGATGTTCGTATTCCGGGCGAATTGGACAACCTTAATCCTGAGTTGGAGAAAGCCGGTCGTGTTGCCGATTTCTTCGATATTGGTGAGTTGATGGCTCGCGACGCACTCGACAGAAACGAATCGTGTGGTGGTCACTTCCGTGAAGAGTCGGCTACCGAAGAAGGTGAAGCAAAACGTAACGACGAAAAATTCACCTACGTATCGTGTTGGGAGTACAAAGGAGAGGGCGTTGAGCCGGATATGCATAAAGAAGATTTGGTATTTGAGAATGTGAAACTGACTCAGCGGAGTTACAAGTAATTGTATCACAGCTCATGTCAAAAAATCTAAAAATTGAAAAGAAATGGCAGACAAAATTCTAAAAAAACTCAAAATAAAAGT
>DASQBW010000787.1:0-2904 GCA_035635015.1 Draconibacterium sp.
CTTTTAACTTATGACTAAACCAGTAGTTTATTAATGCCTGATTGTAAAATGGATCTTTGATCTAATAAAGAGACGGTTTCATAAACAAATCATTTACCAAATGGTTTAACTTCTTTTTTAAATACATGAGTTCCTCTATTATGCAGTTTTTTTATTTTTGTGTCTTATGATCACCAACCCTGATAAAATAGTGGCCGCATTAAAAGGAACTCTCCCAGGTTTGAAGTCGCATTATAAAATGTTGCCGCCCGGACGTTTGTTAAAACCTGCACCCGATGACCAAAGCAAGGTAAAATTAAGCAGCGTATTGCTTTTGCTTTTTCCTGACGATGGGTTAAAAGTGTGCCTGATTAAACGTCCTGCTTTTATGAAACACCATGCCGGGCAAATTGCCTTGCCTGGAGGGAGGATTGAACCCAACGAAAGTGCAGAGGAAACAGCACTGCGGGAAACATACGAAGAAATTGGGATTACAAGAGATAAGATTACACTGATTGGCAAACTCTCATCCTTTTATGTTGAGGTAAGCCGTTTCCTGATTACACCATTTGTTGGTTGGATGGATCAAAAACCTGAATTTACGCTTTGTACAAACGAGGTTGAGAAAGCCATAGTATTTCCGATAGAATCTTTTAAACCTCCCCACACGGCCACTGAACTAAAAACGTTAACCGGCATGCTTACAGTTCCTTGCGTAAAATACGATGGCGAAATTATTTGGGGTGCTACTGCAATGATACTTTCGGAGTTTTATGATCTAATTTCTCAGACTGATTAATCATACCATGCCCACGAAACTCCTAAACGAAAAGTGGCCCTTGGCATCGGATAATTTGGTGTTGTCATATAAGTACCGTCCAGAAAGTTTGTACCAATATTCACCCATTTAAAGAAAACACGTGTACGTTTTAAACGCAGGTTGGCATAAATATCAATGTATGGATAATCTCCATATTCCTGTTCGTTCTGCAAATAAAACAAACCTGTTGATGGAGCATACGCATCGGCATAATATTTTGTGTTGTAACGCACATCGGCACCTATTTGCGTGAACATTACTTTCGATATTGTAAACTGGTAGTAAGTATTTACAAAAGCCGACCATTCGGGTAAATGAAGGTACCGTTCCTCTGAAACCTTTTGCCATAATATGCGTGTGCGAAAATGGAACCGACGGTAGTTAAAATCCTTATCGGCATACACCGACATAACCAGCATTTCGTTTGCTGATTGATCAGGAATTGCTTCAGTATTGTTATACAGAAAATTATTGATGGCTGCATAATTTGCAGCTAATTCGAGCTTTCGTTGTGGCACCCTTAGTATTGCTCCTAACATCAATCGTTGCTCTGTATCAAAATCCTTATTCCATTTAAAATGATTCGAACGAAAATTCTCCTGGAAATAATCAGGAACCCGATTCTCGAACGAACCGGTAAAACTTATTGAAGCCAACGAATCGCCCCAAAAATGAAACGGTTTTGAGATCAACCCATTAAGTTCTAACTGACCGGCAAGTCTTCCGGCCATGTAAACTTTCCCATCAAAATCCCACAACCAAAAGCGGCCCTGTTCCCTAAAAATTCCTCCACCTATGTATAAGTTCGAATAATCAATTTCGAATCGTTCATGAGTTGAATCATTCATCTCCACACCGGGCGTTGACCCGCGATAAACTTCCACACCTAAAAATGCGCGCTTTCCGAAACTGTATTTTCTGTTAGGATTTTCGTATTGTTTTAATTGAAAGACGTTACTGGTTCGAAAATATTTAATGATATCCTTTTCATAACTATCACTGAAATAAGTATTATCAAAAAAAGTATTTGAGGTGTCCTCCTGGTCCTGGAACTCTTGTGTATAACGGTCGTGCTCCACACTATACATCATTCCAAGAATAGGTCTGAAGACATCCATACTGTCTACCGGATCAAAATTATATTTCCCAATTCTGTATTCTGCAATACCATAATAGTTAACACTATTAAACTTACTCTTACTTTGACTAAGATGAACCGGCCAATACTCCGGTTTCTGTCCATTAAATATTATTGAGTCGCTGGTTAATCCTCCATTTTCGCTGTTTTTTAACGAATTTGAGATAAAACCTCCATACACATTCCACGCATCGCGATTATAACTTGTATTTAACGCAACAAAATTATTTTTGGCATCTTGTGCACTGTATTGTCCGTTCGATTTTTCCTGATTTGTTCGGAATGTCCAATTCCAGAATGGTGTTACATTTTGTGAGTGAACGACATCAAAACGAGTTTCGTTATTTTTCGATTTATTTTCACTCTGACTGTAATCGAACCTTGTATATGGAGTTGTTGTATTGAAATATTTTACCTTTCCGGGGGTAAGCACATAGTCTTGTCTTGATTGTAAAAAAAAGTAATTGGTTTGGTGTTCGCGCTGGAAAAAATCATTGGTCATTCCTGGATTCCCATAGTTTCCCGTGTAAGTTGCTGTTATCGCATTTTTAAACACAGGATGATAAATGTGGTTGTAATCGTGTAAAGTATCCAATACTGTAAAATCCTTAAAAGCTCCATCGGCTTTTAAATACCACAGTCTGATTCTTGACTCTTTACTATTCTCGCTTGCAATTTCAGCTTGTTGCTGCTGCAAATCCACTCCTCGCGGCTGTGCCATTACAAGCACGGGAAAGATTAAAAGGATAAGAACCGTGAATAAATTATACCTTGCGTTCAACATGCACAAAATTTTAGCACAAAACTAAAAAAAGCATTTAAGCAGTAACTATTTCTTAATTACTTTTTAGCTTAATTAACAACATAAAAAAAGCCCGTGCTCAAAAGAACACGGGCTTTGGATAAAATTGGCAGCGACCTACTCTCCCACTTTTACGCAGTACCATCGGCGCTGACGGGCTTAACT
>DASQBW010000788.1:0-1673 GCA_035635015.1 Draconibacterium sp.
GGATTGAAGCTTTGCGCGACGAAAATAATCAGTTTCGGAAGATGGAGATCGAACGTAGCACCGAATATTCTTCGCGCGGTACCCTAAGCAACGCCAATGCGCGCAAGGCCATTGATAAAATTTATTACGAAATGGTTAACCGCATTAACGCAAGTGTTATTGTTGAACTGGCAACACCCAACACCGAACGATTTATTGATTTGTGCAACAATGAAATAAAACAGATAAAAGCCTTAAAGGCCTGGCGACGCAGTATGCGTGCGGGTAAAAAACGGCGCGAGGCGGAGAAGAGGTTGAAGGATGAGGGACTGAAGGACTGAGGGATCGGTCACTGGGCAGTGGTCATTGGGCATTGAGACGGTGAGACTTTGAGACTTTGAGACGGTGAGCGCTGAGAACTGAGACTGTGATAAATTGCTAAACTGAGAAATTGTAGATGCCGGATGATGGAAGAAAGGATGCCGGATGCCTCGATGCTCCGCTGGTGACTAATCTCTTAAACCGCCAAACGCCTGAAACTGCAAAAAATAAAATTCTGAAGCATGTCGGAAGGAGTTTTATGATCGACTGTAATACACCTGATTTTATTAAAAAAATCCTTTAGCAGACTGGTCATTGTATTTTCCGAATACTGATTAATTTCTATGCCGCTGCATTTTGTCGGGCCTTGCTCCGAGAAGGTTCCCAGTACCAGGTAACCGCCCGGTTTTACATACAAACGGATCGTATCGACATAATTACGGATCTCCTGCTTATCGGTGAGGAAATGAAAGGCTGCCCTGTCGTGCCAGAAATCATAGGTTTCGGTGGGTTGAAATCCCGCAGCATCGGCAACCACCCACTTAACTTCTTTGGCTTTTTCACCTAATCTCTGCTGTGCCTTTTTAATGGCAGTTTCCGAGATATCGAGTACAGTAACGTTGATGTAGCCCATTTCCAATAAACGGTCTACCATAAAACTATCGCCACCGCCCACATCGATAATCTTTGCCGATTTTGGCAAGTTAAACGCTTTAACAAACTGAAGTGATGTTGTTGGTGAAGCCTGAAACCAGCTCACCTCCTCGGTATCTTTACTTTGATAAATCTCTTCCCAATGCTTTTTTCTGTCCATAACCGTTCGCTTTTACTATTCTTTTGCCCGGGAAGAATTGACGGCAAATTACGAATAATCATCGGGATTCTCAACTAATGGGAATTGATAGTTAGCATGTTCAAACTCCATCAAAAATCGTTAATCCTCATTCTACAATCTGCATTCTATCGCCTTGTTCCACTCTACAAACTTTGCTGCAACATGTCTATCGATTGCTGGATGGCTGCCCGGTCTTGTTCCGATATACCTTCAACTTTCAGGGCATTTTTATACAGTTGCAGTGCTTTGTCTCTGTTGCCTTCCTGCAGGTATATTTGTGCCAGGTAGCCTGATGCCGAAAGGTATTCGGGCGAGGTGCTTATCACTTTTCCCAGTGTTTTTTTCGCAGTTGATGTTTGTCCGTTCTGCATTTGATAATACGCCAGCGTATATCCATATTCAGGATTTTCAGGACTCGCTTTCCAGGCCATTCCGGCATATTTTACGGCTCCGGGCAAATCGCCACGCTGCGCCACTATCACACTCAGGTTTTTGGCAGCAACCGGTTGGTTTTCGGGATTCGCCTCCAGAGCTGTTT
>DASQBW010000789.1:0-3253 GCA_035635015.1 Draconibacterium sp.
GTTTTTGATATTAACAAGGAGCTGGCGCTGCCGCTGGTGCCGCAAAGAATTGCCGTTATTTCGTCGGCAACTGCTGCGGGTTACCAGGATTTTATGAACCAGCTGGAGAATAATGAATACGGATTTAAATTCTACACCAAACTGTTTGAAGCCTACATGCAGGGAGCGGAAACAGTTCCTTCCATAATCAACGCCCTGGAGCGGATTTTTGCTTACGACGACTTTTTCGATGCCGTGGCGATTATTCGTGGGGGAGGTGCAACAGCCGATCTGAGTAGTTTTGATGATTACGACCTGGCAATGAATATCACCCAGTTTTCGATTCCTGTAATTACCGGAATTGGCCATGAAAAGGATTATACGATTATCGACCTTGTGGCACACACCCGAATGAAAACACCAACTGCCGTAGCCGAATTTTTTGTTAACGGTGTTGAACGTTACTACGAGCATTTGCTCGAACTGGAAAATGGCATCGTTCAACTAACGCGCGAGACCTTGGATGCGCAGCAGGAAAAGCTGGAAAGAGCAGCCGAAGGATTAAAATATTCTGTTGCCGAATTTATTTACGACAGGCAAAAAGCGTTAAGCAAGCGCGGCAACGAATTGCAGCATAATGTAAGTCTGTTTTCGTTTAAAAAACAAAATGAATTAAGCGAGCTAAAACATCATCTTGATTCAAGACTTTCTGTGTGGTTTGTGGAGGCGAAAAACAATATTGGTAAAACCCAACGGATTCTCAGGCGGCTTGTTGGAGAAGCTGTATTTAAAGCGGATGCAAAATTGAATCATCAGCAGGATCTGTTATCAGGGCGTGTGCGAAATGTGTTGGCGAAAGAGCACGACCGCATTCTGATAAACGAAAATTCAGTACGTTTATTAAATCCTGAAAATGTATTAAAAAGAGGATTTACATTAACTTTGAAAGAAGGTAAAATTATAAAGTCGAGCAAAGATGTTGTGGTTGGCGATGAGCTGGAAACTCGCTTCGCCGATGGTAATGTTAAAAGTAAAATCACAAAAAATAAATAGGATGGCAGCTAAAAAGATTTCGTACAGCGAGGCGATGGCCGAGATAGAAGAAATTCTTGAAAAGATAGAAAATGAAGAGCTGGATGTGGATGAACTGGCCGAAAAAGTAAAACGTGTATCGGTGTTGCTAAAAACCTGCAAAGACAAATTAACCAAAACCAACGAGCAGGTGGAGCAGATATTAAAAGAAATGGAAGACTAATTGCTAAATCAAATTCAATGGATAAACAAAATAAATTAGTAAAACTTTTTACCGGAGAACATATAACGATCAGCCGGCTGAAACAGGAGCTGGAAACTGCCGGTATCAATCCTCTTATACAAGATGGATTTAAACAGGGCGTTGAGGCCGGTTTTGGAGGCGGCGTTCCTTCTGCCATCGATATTTTTGTGAGTGAAAGTGATTTGCCAAAAGCCAATGAAATTTTAAAAGCAATTACAGAAGAATAAAATATGTACACAAAAGAACAAGTTGCACAAACCATCGACCATGCGGTTTTAAAACCGGAGCAAACACTGGCCGATTTAAAAGCCAATGCCGAAATGTGCATTAAGAATAATGTTTTCAGCATGTGCGTAAAACCTTGTGATATTAAAGCAGCCAAAGAATTGTTAAAAGACAGTGGGGTAAAAGTATCGTGTGTACTTAGTTTCCCGCACGGAGCTGATGCAACACTGGTGAAAGCACTTCAGGCAAAACAGGCCATTGAGGACGGCACCGACGAAATTGACATGGTAATGAATATTGGCCGCTTTTTGTCGGGTGAATACGATTATGTTCGCGATGATATTAGAGCCGTTGTGGAAGTGGCACACCAGCACGGGAAACTGCTAAAAGTTATTCAGGAAAGCGGGTTTTTAACACCCGAACAAATTGCAAAAGCCTGCGAGCTCTCGCTGGAAGCCGGTGCCGACTTTGTAAAAACATCAACGGGATTCGGACCGGGTGGAGCCAAGCCGGAGTACATTGATATTATGCTGAAAACGGTTGGCGATAAAGCCCAGGTAAAACCTTCGGGGGGTATTCGCGACTGGGAAACTGCCGTGACCTTCCTTGAACAGGGAGCGCATCGTCTCGGAATCGGTTCAACCGAGGCGGTTCTTAACGGTGCTAAAGCGGAAGGTGACTATTAAGAACGAATAGTAAAGCTCATATTTATTCACCCAAAAAGCACTCATATTTGTGCTTCTGATTTATAGAAGAGGGCAAGGAATGTACTTTTTAAACGGAGACAGAACATATATAAAGCCTGAAAACGCTTGTAAAGGCTTACGTTTGCAATTGCAAAATTGCCTGGAGCAACTGGAAAAAATCAATTCAGGAAAGCGAATCTTCAAACTAAATTTATTTGTCGATACCAACTCAAATTCAGAGTACGATAAACTATTAAAAGATACTCGTATTCAGGTGAAAGAATTGATAGGAAGCGAAATTCTGATCAGTTTTATTTCTCAGGCGCCACTAAGTTGCAAGATAATTGTTGAGGCGTATTACTACGATCCTGAAAACTGGGATTGCCAGATGCTTTCGGAAGGAGAGAACGGCACGGCCCTTTTTCTGAATGGTACAACCGAAATTTTGATGGGAACCGTTCATGCCAATCATAACAGCAATTGTAAGCTAAATGCCGAAAAGGCTTTTGACGAACTTGTAGAGACTTTTGAAGAAGCACAATTTCCGTTGAGTTCGATTGTACGTCAGTGGAATTACCTGGAAGATATTTTGGGATTTGATGGCGAAGAACAGCGTTACCAGGAGTTTAATAACGTGCGCTCGGATGCCTACGGCAAAGCTTTTGAGCAAAGTGGATACCCCTCAGCCACTGGAATAGGAATGACGCACGGTGGAGTGATAATTGAATACGTTGCTGTTAAATCAAAAGAGGTTCTTACACAACCTGTTGATAATCCCGATCAGATTTCGGCGCATCAATACTCCGAGAATGTTTTGGTTGGCGAAGCGTGTAACCAGAAAACCACACCAAAGTTTGAGCGTGCACGTTATTTCAGGTATCGGGGAAAAAAAATGATCTTTCTTTCAGGAACAGCATCTATTATTGGCGAACTTAACGTTGGTGTTGGCGATGCGGCAAAACAAACCGAAGTGACTATTAAGAATATGCAGCGTTTATATACTGATGAGGTTTTGGCTGCTTTGCCCGACGGAGTTGCTCATCCAAAATTCGGACACGCCCGGGTTTACGTTAAAAACCGGAAAGAT
>DASQBW010000790.1:0-3021 GCA_035635015.1 Draconibacterium sp.
AGCACACTTTCAGTCGCCAATGGAAATAACTTCCGAGTCAAAAAAAGCCGTTCAGTTGTTGCTTGAATCGGGATGGGCGGTTACCAATCAGGAAGTTTTTACTACGGCCGCATCACGCCGCGGACACAGCATAAAACTGCGCCACATTCTAAATGAAATTGGCGTGCTTTCCTATTACACCTTTACTGTAAAAGGATTTAAAGAAAACAAAAGCAACTTTACACCGAACTCGCGCCTGATGCAGGAGCGAATGGAAGAAAAAATATTCGGAACTATACCGGAGAAAGTTATGGATTTTGCCCAGCATCTTTTGGTCCACCCGGCTAAAATTGTTGAGAATATAAAATCACTACATAATGAAACCGAACTACCGTTTTTATCCACCGACCGAAGTATTCTGAATTTGCCCGGAGTAGGCAAAAGTATGACTTTCAGAACCATTGGAATTACACGTTACGGCCGACGAATTCTGGAATTCGACCACGATCCGACACGTGCCCACAGTCCGATAATTCATAAAATGGGGAAGGTAATTGTCATCGAGTCGAAATCGCTCGACGAATACCTTCATCAGCTGGAAGAAATGGGCGAAAACGCAGAAGATTATTCAGGTGTTTACGGCTATACCATCGGGCATACCGAGCCACGGATGGCCATGTACGAATACCCGGAATACAGCTATGAGGTAACCAAAGAACTCACTAATCTGGAGATTTAAAGCGCTATAATTTTAGGGAATAATTAAAGTTCAAGATCCTGAATGATTTCAGCACTTAAGGTTCCTGATCCTATTTCGCGCACTTCGCCGGTCATGCGGATTTCCCAATTTTCATCAATTTCGATGGCCAGTTCTCCACCCGGCATTTTTATAGTAAGATTGCGGTCGGTTAATCCCAGCTTTAATACTATGGATGCAACTGCACACGACGAGCTCCCCGATGCCAGTGTCCATCCGGCTCCGCGTTCCCATATCATAATCTCCACTTCGTTTCGCGAAATTACTTTGGCAAACTGTACATTTATGCGGTTAGGAAACATCGGATGGTTTTCAATATCTGAACCGTAGGTTTTTAATTCCTCTTCATAGAGTTCGTCGACCAAAACCACACAATGCGGATTTCCAACCGAAACACAATTTATCTGAAAAGTTTTGTCGTGCAACGGCAGCGATTCATCAATACATTCCTCTTTCTCAAGGTTCACAGGAACTTTTTCTGCTTCAAAAATTGCTTTACCCATGTCCACCTTTATCATATAAGCCTTGCCGCTTTTCTCCTCCATGATTTCCGCACGAACAAGTCCCCCCGGAGTTTCAATGCTGAAACTTTTTGCAGAGGTAAAACCATGGTCGTACAAATACTTGGCAAAAATACGTAAGCCATTGCCACTTTTTTCCGCCTCCGATCCATCGGGATTCAGTATGCGCAAACCAAAATCGGCATTATCGCTTGGTACTTTTAAAAGAATTCCATCAGACCCGATTCCAAAATGCACGTCGCAAATACGAATAATTGCTTTTTCAGTTAATTCGAAAGTTATGTCTTCCTGGTTTAAAACGATGTAATCGTTTCCCAGTCCATGTGATTTTACAAAGAAGTTTTGCATCGCGAATATTTTTTTTCAAAATTAGCAGACTTTCTAAAAACCCAAACAGTCTTCTTGCATTAAATTAATCTGAATAGCCATTAAGGCATCTGACTATAAAAAATTATGCCAGCATAATTTTTTATCTTTACGCTTCAATTTTGGAAATCATTATAAAATAGACAGATATGGCAAAAATTAATGAAAATTACCTGAAACTTCAGGCGGGGTATCTTTTTCCTGAGATTGGGCGCAGAGTTAGTGAATTTATCGAAGCAAACCCCGATAAGAAAGTAATTAAAATGGGTATTGGTGATGTTACCCAGCCCCTGATTCCAAGCGTTGTAAAAGCTTTTCACGAAGGCGTTGACGAAATGGCAAAAGGCGAAACTTTTAAAGGTTACGGCCCGGAACAAGGTTATTCTTTCCTGCGCGAGGCAATTGCAAAAAACTCTTACCAGGAAAAAGGAATCGAAATTTCTGCCGATGAGATTTTTGTGTCTGACGGCTCGAAATGCGACACCGGAAATATTCAGGAGATTTTTGGAAACGACAATAAAATTGCGATTTGCGATCCGGTTTATCCGGTTTATGCCGACACAACAGTAATGAGTGGAAAAACCGGAGATTGCCAATCGAACGGTTACTACGAGGGAATTATTTACATGCCCTGTACAAAAGAAAACCATTTTATTCCTGAACTTCCAACGGAAACTCCGGATCTGATTTTTCTTTGCTATCCGAACAACCCGACCGGAACTGTGGCTTCAAAAGAAGAATTAAAAAAGTGGGTTGATTATGCCATCGAAAAAAATGCGATTATTCTTTACGATGCGGCTTACGAGGCTTTTATCACTGAAGATGGTATTCCACGTTCGATTTATGAAATTGAAGGTGCAAAGAAAGTTGCCATCGAATTCCGCAGTTTCTCTAAAACAGCAGGTTTTACCGGAACACGTTGTGCTATTACCGTTATACCAAACGAATTGGTAGCTTACGATTCGGAAGGAAAAGCACATAAGGTAAAAGCATTGTGGAACCGTCGTCAATCAACGAAGTTTAACGGGGTATCGTATCCGGTTCAGAAAGCAGCTGCTGCCATTTATACCGAAGAAGGTAAAAAAGAGGTAGAAGAAGTAATTGCCTACTACCTGGAAAATGCCAAGATAATGCGCGAAAGTCTGGCCGAAACTGGTTACGAAGTTTATGGTGGTGTAAACGCACCTTATGTCTGGGTTAAAACCAAAAACAATATGACATCGTGGGACTTTTTTGATAAAGTACTAAATGAAGCGAACCTTGTTGGAACTCCCGGATCCGGATTTGGTCCTGCAGGAGAAGGTTACTTCCGCTTTTCAGCTTTTGCCGACAGAGCAAATGTGCTGGAAGCAATGGAGCGTGTAAAGAACTTAAAATAATAATTTCGCCATAATATAT
>DASQBW010000791.1:0-1596 GCA_035635015.1 Draconibacterium sp.
CCACTATGTGTTGTGAAAAAGAGTTCAATTTTTTTGCTAGTTAAATCAACTGGCAAGAATGCCATGTACTTTGTTATTTTTGAATTAGGAGGAACAACAATATTATTGGAATAACCGTATCTCTCCAAAGCTTCAATATCAGCAATGTTAACGCCTTGTTTCTGAAAGCTACAAATTGCCGCGGAGGATAGTGGCTCTAGAGATGATTTATCTGTTTTTAATAGAAACACCGTGTTACATGTACGTACTTCTTCCGTAGTGTTTTCAAATAAAACCTCGAACGTACTCAAATACTTATCACCTAAATAATATGGATTAAAGGCACTCTTGGACATGACTGATCCTCCAAACTCAGAACTATCATTTTCTGACAATACTTCGGCATAAATATCATCATAAAGCCTGTCTGAAATAAGATCATTGTCTTGCAACCATCGTGCTCCTTCAATCAAGTATTCGGTGTCTGTTTTATACTTGTCTCTTCTCCTAATCTTTTTGAAAAAGTATTTTTCTCTTGAAGAATCATAATAGGAATAGGAGAATTTACCATTAAGATTATATGAGTCATAAAATAGATTGTTGAGTGAGGAAGCATCTATTGGTTGTATTTGGACCTTTACTCCATCAACATTGAATGATTTAGCTATTAAAGTGGTTGTATCAACACTTATGGTGTAACCTATCTCTTCTACCTCAATACCTCTCATTCTTTTATTACTAAACTGAGCAATGGAATTCAGAGAGATCAATAAGAATAATGTAGTTAAAACCGTAAAATTTTTCATTTGTATTTGAGTCAAATTGAATTTTGTTAGCATGAGCTAAGATATTTAAAATCAAAAACATATTTAATTTCTATTTTGATAGACTGGTTCTAAATTAGATTATTGAGTCAAAGATTGGACTACTACTTCAACTTACCCCTATTTAATAAAAATATGCCGATTAGACCAGCAGGTATAGATCCTGCATCTACAGACAAGATAAACTTCATTTAAATATTTATTCATGGAAATTAGAAAAGCTCAACGTAAGGAAGCTAAAATAAAGCTTGCCTTACAAGGACCTTCTGGATCTGGAAAAACTATGTCCGCATTATTGTTGGCATCAGGAATCACTGAATGGAATAAAATTGCTGTGATTGACACAGAAAACCATTCAGCTGATTTGTACGCACACTTAGGAGAATATAATGTTCTTCAGCTCTCATCACCGTTCACTCCTGAACGTTATATTAAAGCCATAGAAGCCTGTGAAAAAGCGGCTATGGATGTTATTATTATTGACTCCATCACACATGAATGGGATGGATCTGGTGGTATTCTCGATCAGCATGGTAATATGGCCGGAAACAGTTTTACCAATTGGAGTAAAATAACACCGCGCCATAATGCCTTTGTGCAGAAAATTCTGCAATCCAACTGCCATATTATTGCCACCATTCGTTCAAAGCAAGACTATGTACTGACGGATAAGAATGGGAAAATGGTTCCTGAGAAAGTGGGGCTAAAAGGTGTTACCAGGGATGGAATGGATTACGAATTTACGCTGGTCTTTGAACTGGATCTGAAACACAATGCTATTGCCTCCAAGGAC
>DASQBW010000792.1:0-6601 GCA_035635015.1 Draconibacterium sp.
CGAGGTTGCGGGTGATGTTTGTTAAATTTAAAATGATGGGTGAGTACGCAAAACTTAGTTTATGGCGCAAGAGTGTAAAGCCGTGTGCATCAACTTTTAAATCGAGCTTTTCGGGAGGTTTATTGGCCAAAAACTGGTGGTCTGGCGGACTGACGTATCGTACCGGGTACGAAATGGTGGTGGTATAATCTTTTTCCAAAGCATTTAAAAACCACAATACCGTTGCAATAAATACACAAACTAAAAAAACGACAACGCGTTTGTCGTTTTTAAGCTGTTCCACTTTTAAATAGGACGATATTTTTTCAATATTCTTTTTCATTTCGTTGAATCAACAAAATTAACGAAAAGTAGCAATTAATACCGACAACAAAAACGAAGCTTGCAAAATTCCTCGTGCAAGCTTCGTTTTTTTAATTCGCGGGAATACTGGAAATTAAGGGTGTATAATTTGATTCGTCAATCACAACCATATTTCCAACCGAGATGTCGCGGGCAGAAAACAATCCTAGAATACGGTTTCCGTCGTTCGAACTCAAGTTACTTGGTACATTTGCAGGCGGAACACTAAACGGACTTCCTGCCCAGGCCTGATCGCTTAATCCCCAGTAAAAATCGTAAACCGCTGACGAAATAGAAAGTTGCTCTACACGTATGGTATCTCCCATGTGCAGCACTTTATCTTCTTCTTCATCTTCCCAGTCGAGATATAGCATCATATCGTAAATGTAATTTCCGTCAACAAGCTCATCGCTGGCGAAGGCTAAATCCTCACCGCTGTTTAAAAATTCATCATTAATATAAATGTTCCATTTATAATAATGGCCTAACCCCGGTGTTTCCTGCGAATTGATAAAAATGCCAAGGTATTCGTAATCTCCAACATTGCTTAAATTTACTTTAACCGAATCCAGTGTTTCAACTTCCTGCAGGTAATCTTCAGCAGTAATTTCCGTGCCGTCGGTGGTTGTGATGTTTAAGGTATAAGTTCTGCCGGGTACTCCGGGATAATTAGCTCCTTCGGGCAGCAAATAAATTCCGGTTGATCCCTGTTCTTCAAGTATCACTGTATTTGGTGTTTGTTCATCGTCGGTAATTTGAACCTGTGCATTAGTAATTGCCGGGTTTTGTGCTGTCTGGTTTACCGGTAGTGTACGTTCAAGTTTTACGAAAATGTTATTTTCTGTTTTGGTGCTGATGTATGCTTCAACCGCTATTAAATCAATATCTTCATCATTAAGGTCCACCTCAACTACATCTTCGCAAGATGTAAGTGCCATAACGGCAAAAATGAGAATGATAAATGCTTTAATTATTTGTGCTGTTTTCATGGCTTTTAAAATTTAACGTTATAAGTGATGGATGGGATAGGAGCTCCGATGATGGATAAGCGAACAAATTCTGTTTGATTAGGATTGTCTTCGTTTTCTCCCGGAGTAATTGAATAGGCATTTCGGCGGCCATACACGTTGTATACCGATACATTTATCGATTGTTTAAAACGACGGTTCACATTCTTTTTGAAATCGTAGGTAAACGAAAGATCCAGTCGGTTATAGTCTGGGATTCGATTGCTGTTGCGTGCCGAATATTCGAAAACCTGGTTGCCCTGAATGTTGTATTTGGCAACCGGGTAAGAAGTTGGATTACCGGTAGCATAAACAAAATTGGCGGCAAAATTCCATCGGTCGTTTAACTGATAACTTGATACCAGCGAAAGATCGTGTGTGCGGTCGTACGACGACGGGTAAGGATTACCGTTGTTGATACCCTCAATCGTACGAGTGGTTTTCGACCAGGTGTAACCAATCCAACCGGTAAGTTTTCCCTCCGATTTTTTCACCAGCACTTCCAGCCCTTTTGATTCTCCGCTACCGTGCAATAGCTCGGTTTCAATGGCATCATTCAGGAAAAGTTCTGCACCTTCAATGTAGTCAAGTACATTGTGCATGTCTTTGTAGTATACCTCAAGTGAAGTTTCCCACATGTTTCGCTGAAAGTTTCGGAAATATCCGAACGAAACCTGATCGACTTTTAACGGTTTTATATACGTGCTTGATGGTAACCAAATATCTAGCGGGGTTGGAGATTGCGTGTTTGAAATAAGGTGCAGGTTTTGTACCATGCGGTTGAATGAGGCCTTAACTGAGCTGTTTCCGTCTAAAGTATATTTCATACTTAACCGAGGCTCGAGATTTACAAAAGCATCGCCTATTTTATCGTTTTTACCGTAAACAATGGTTTCAACAATTTCTTCTTTATTCAGGTCGTCGGGATTCATGTAAATATTCATCTCGCCTTTGCCAACCTGTTGAAAATGACTTAACCGTAAACCGTATTGAACAGAGAAACGATCAGAAAGAATTTGTTCGTTCGAGAGATAAACCGAACTTTCGATGGCATTGTAGTGAGCCAATTCCATATCCGAAAACATGGAGTTATCACCATTGGTAATAATCTTGCCAGGGCGGAACTGATGTTTTATGGCATTTACACCAAACTTTACCGTGTTTTGTGGATTCATAAACCAAGTAAAATCAGCCTTTCCGTTATAATCTTTTATTCTTGATGACCAGTCGAAGTTATCGGCGTTTTCTCCAGGAACTCCAAGATTGTAATCGTAGTTGGAATAGATGGCAGAAACATTCATAAAAATTTTATCACCGAAAATGTGGTTCCAGCGTGCGGTGGCAGTGGCATTTCCCCAGCGCATATACATCGATTCGCCCAGTTCAAAAACATCTTCGCCCATGTATCCCGAAAGATAAATGCGGTTGTTGTTATTAATAACCAAATTCGACTTTCCATTCAAATCATAGAAATACATTGTATTGTCTTCCAGTTCTTCCATTCCGGCTGCTTTGCCTAAGATATCGTAATAGGTGCGGCGTCCGGCAAGCAGGAAACTCCACTTGTCTTTAATAATCGGCCCTTCCAATGTTAAGCGGCTCGACAGGTTTCCGATTCCACCATCAAAACCGAATTGTTTGGAATTGCCATCCTTTTGCCGGATATCGATTACCGATGAGGCTTTTCCGCCATATTCGGCAGGAATGCCGCTTTTGTACACCTGTATGTCTTTTATGGCATTGGAGTTAAACACCGAGAAAAATCCCATTAGGTGCGATGCATTATAAACCGGTGCCTCGTCCAGGATAAGCAGGTTTTCGTCGGGGCCACCGCCGCGAACGTATAAACCGGAACTGGCTTCGCCGCCACTTTGAATACCGGGTAATAACTGGATGGTACGAATGATATCTACTTCGCCCATAAATGCGGGAAGCATTTGAATGGTTTTAACCGGAAGTTTCTCCATCCCCATTTCAATGCGTTCTACATTAGCGTTGGCTGCTTCGCCATGTACGATCACTTCTGCCATTACTTCTGTCTCTTCTGTTAATGAGAATGAAATGTTCAGGCTTTTGCTGGCATCAATTTTTTGTTTAATGGTTTGGTAACCAATAAACGAAAACTGTAAAGTGTAACTGCCTTCAGGAATAGTAAGTGAATAAAATCCGTAGGAATTAGATGCTGCGCCCTGTTTAAGTTCATCTACGTAAACCGTGGCGCCGATAAGTGCCTCTCCGTTTGAGGCATCTCTGAGATAACCACTTAAGGTAATGTTTTGTGCTTGTACTGCAACTCCTAAAAATAGGAGAAGGAGTAACATCATTGTTTTCATCATTTCTTGGCTTTTGTTTTTGTTTGTTTTCTGTTTTAGGATGCCTGGCTTTGCACCCCCATTGTTTTTTTAGCTGCATCAAAATTACGATATCGCTTAAAACTGGTCCTAAAAAACCGACCAATCTACGTTTTTAGTCGATAAGCGATACTATTCTTTAATTTTGGTATTCTAATAATACAGACATTAAAAAATGAAGAGGGTTACAATTTTGGGCTATTTTTTTGATCAGTGCTGGATTAAAACCTGTTGCGAATAGCTGAATGAATCCGAGGTTATAGTTACAATGTAGGTTTCGGAAACAAGGTCTTCAACGGGAATATGGTCGGTACTGTATGTGGTTTTATATACCTTTTTTAGCTGACCGTTTAAATTGTGAATTTGAATATTTAATGGCTGGTCAAACTTTAAATTGGGCTGGAAGATCTGGAACGAATGGGACGCAGGATTGGGAAAAACATAGGCTGATTCGGAAGTAATGTGACTGGTTATGTCGCGCCAGTCGCGAATGCCGTTGTGGTTTGCATCCGTTGACAAAAAGCAGCTGGCTGTTGAGTTTTTCCAGTTGGACCCACTAATTATCAGGTCAAAAATGTCATCAAGTCCATCCTTATCCTGGTCCGACAACAGGAGCTGAAAATCTGTTTTTCCATCCATATTAGTGTCGAAAGCCTCATCCATATCACTTCTGCCGTCTCCGTCAGAGTCGGTATCTAACATGTCCGGAATTCCGTCATTATCGGTATCTACCGGATCATAAAATATCCCACCCATTTCCGGATCATAAGCATCATCCCATCCATTTTTATTGGCATCAATGTTTAGTGGTTCCGTATAGTTATATTCGTTTTGCCATTCAACGTTATCAGGAATCCCATCGTTGTCGCTGTCAATATCAAAATTGTTCGGAATACCATCATGGTCAGTATCAAGCCCCATTCCGTCCCAACTATCAGGAAGTCCGTCGTTATCATTATCACGATCAGCGTAGTTGGGAATGTCATCCAAATCTGCGTTTTCAATTATTTTAATAAACACCCTCCCCAATGCTTTATATTCATTTTGGGTGAGTTCTTTAATATAGTATTCAAAACTTAAGGTATCTATAGAATTTGAAGACAATCTGAGGCTAAAATTGCCATGCTTATCCATCGTAAGGAAAGCCGATTTTGGAGAAGCAGCAAATAAAATCTCAATTTTGTCGCCATCCGGGTCATAATCATTAAGCAGCACATTTCCGGTTAATGTCAGGTTGTATTTGGCAATATGAATGAATGTGTCGTTTTGAGCCACCGGTGGTGTACTCCAGTTTGTCCCTTCCGGATTTGATTGATCTGCTCCTTGTGCTAACATGGATAAAAGAATAAATACGATAGAGAACAAACCCGATTTTAATATTGCGTCCTTTGATTTCAATCTTTGTTTGTCTATTGTCAAATTTACGAACAGAGACGATGGGGTAAAACATGTGTATTGCTGAAATTTGAGGTTGAATAAGATTAATGTTCGAGAATTAAGGCTTGTGTCTGTTAAGAAAAAATGGAAAGACGACAGGTAAAATTTACCGGTCTGTTCCAAATTGCCTAATGATTCCCTGGGGATTAACCTGGTAATGATTTTTTATGGGTCGCGGGATTGGCTTATTTGTTTGAATTTGAGGATCTCCTGACAATAAGTTCAGTATCCATGGTTATGGTTTGGTAGGCTTGTGGTTTTCCCTTGGTCGCAATTTGTTTAATAATCAGTTCTGCAGCCTTTTGTCCCATTTCAAATCCGGGCTGTCTTACTGTCGATATCGATGGTGTCACCAGTTCAGAATAAGGTTCGTTGCTAAATCCTACAATTGCAATATCTTCCGGTATTTTAATCCCTTTTTCCTGCAGGTAAATAATTGAGCTGAGAGCGGTCGTGTCGTTGGCACAAAAAATCGCATCCGGTCTTTGTTTTTTAGCAAGAATCTTCCTGATGGCTCTAAAACCATCTTCTCGTGTTAAACTGTTATGCAAAATATAGTCATCGTTTATTTCCAGGCCTGCATCTGCCAATGCCTGACGATAACCTGTTTCACGTTTCGAGTAAATCTGTAGGTTCAATGGTCCGCCAATATGAGCAATTCGGGTTCTTCCCTGTTCAATTAAATGTTGTGTAGCGCGGTAAGCACCTCCATAATCATCAACAACAATTTTGTGCGAAGGGATTTCATTAACTACACGGTCGAAAAATACAATTGGAATGTTTCTTTCCGAAAACAACTTGAGGTGGTCGAAAGTTTTTGTTTGCATTCCAATCGAAAGGATTAATCCGTCCACGCGGTTGGCAAATAGTGTATGTGCTATTTTACTTTCTTTTTCATAATTGTCGTTCGATTGTGAAATGGTAACCGCAAAACCTTGCTTGTATGCAATGTCTTCAATTCCTGAAATAACGGATGAAAATAAATGGCGGTTAATCAGCGGAACAATAACACCAATAGTGTTGGTTCGTTTAGTACGAAGATTGGCAGCCATTACGTTTGGACGATAACCCATTTCAAGAGCTGTCTTCTTGATTTTTTCCCGTGTTGTTTTACTAATTAACGGATTATCGTTTAAAGCCCGCGATACTGTGGAGGCTGAAATATTCAGTTTTTTAGCAATATCGTGAATCGTAGTTTCTGGTTTAAGCACCATCTTTTGTCGTTATTTAAGCACAAAGTTAAGATTAATTTTTAATGAATGCAATCGATTGCATTTTGAATATATTCTTGTTACATTTGCTGAAATAACATGTTAAGAATTTAAAAGTTAGAGAAAATGGCAACAATTTATGAACGCAGGTATGCTTATCATCCTGAGGATTTTAAGACGTACGATACGGAAAAGATCAGAAAAGAATTTTTAGTGGAGAATTTAATGGAAGAGGGTAATGTTCGTATGGTCT
>DASQBW010000793.1:0-1521 GCA_035635015.1 Draconibacterium sp.
ACGGTTTCCGGCATGATTTTGTATGTTTTTATTGTTTATAAACTTACCATGTCGGCCTCAATAGAAGATCTCACCGAGCACCAGTTGATAATGGGAAAAATTGCCATTGCAGGTTCGGTAATCGTGCCCCTGGGTCTGGCCGCGTCAACCATTTCTTCTGCACTGGGTTCGGTAATGGTGGCTCCGCGTACTTTGCAGGCGCTGGCACTCGATCATGCTTTCCCTTCGAAACGAATTAACCGCTGGCTATCGAAAGTAAATGCGGCTGATAACGAGCCACAAAATGCATCGATAGTTACTGTGGCCATCGCCTTTATTTTTGTGGCGCTTGGCGATGTTAATGCCGTTGCATCCATCATCTCAATGTTTTTTATGGTTACTTACGGGGCCTTGTGTCTTATTTCGTTCCTGAATCATTTTGGAGCTTCGCCATCATACCGCCCTACTTTCCGCTCACGTTGGTACCTCTCGCTGGTTGGATTTTTGGTTTCCATCTGGGTGATGTTTAAAATCAGCACCTCATATGCTTTGCTTTCAGCCGGAGCAATGACATTGATTTACCTCTACATTAACCACTACCACAAACACCGCAAAGACTTTGCATCGCTGTTTGCCAACTCGCTCTTTCAGTTGAACCGCAAATTGCAGGTACATTTGCAGAAACGTAAAAATATGGTAAAGCAAAACGAGTGGCGCCCCAGTGCCATTTGTATCTCGGATAAGACAACACATAATAACCGTGCTTTTCAGTTGTTAAGCTGGATTTCGTTCAAATATGGTTTTGGAACTTTTCTTCACCTCATTGAAGGTTATTATTCCTCCAAAACGGTGGAAAAGGCAAATGATATGCTCAACTTAATGCTTGAAGAATCCGACGAAGAAAACTACGTTTACATCGATACTATAATTTCGCCATCGTATACTTCGGCAATTGCGCAAGCCATTCAAATTCCGGGTGTTGCAGGTATGGAAAATAACATGGTTATTTTTGAATACAACAAAGAAAAACCCGATAACCTTGGGAGAATAATAGAGAATTTCTCGCTGGTAAACAGTGGCGATTTTGATATTTGCGTACTGGCATCGTCGCCCAAAAAGATGAAAATACAGAATGGCATTCACGTCTGGATCAATTCGTTCGACACGGAGAATGCCAACCTAATGATCCTGCTAAGTTTTATTATTCTTGGTCACCCCGATTTGAAAAAAACCAGCATCGAAATTTTTGTGGTTTGTCACGAAAACGAAGTGCAACAATCAAAACAAGAAATGAAAAAGCTGGTATTGTCGGGACGGATGCCGATTACCGAAAAAAATATCAAGATCATTCAGCGCACCGATGAAATTTCTACACGGGCAATCATAAACAAAACATCGAAAGATGCCGGTTTAATTTTAGTGGGGCTGCGCGAAGAAATGGTAAAACACGAAAAAGAAAACACATTTGCGGGTTACGATGAACTGGGAACCATTTTGTTTGTCCACTCGAAAGAACAGAAGGCAATAGAATAACTATAAAAT